>NZ_JBHWOO010000167.1:0-10523 GCF_043424415.1 Luteococcus sp.
CCAGTCCAGCGCCTGTTGGTAGCCGAAGCCCGAGACCTGCTTGTCGATCCACCGCGGGCTCCAGCTCGGTGCGCGCTCACCGATGACATGGCGGGCCGCGTCTGGATTGCGGCGCAGCCACTGGTTGAGCTCGCGGGCCAGCACGTCGACCAGGTGCTGGTGCGATCCGTCGGCGACAACATCGGCCAGCAGGCTGCCTGCTACGGGGCTGACCTGGTGCTCGCGCAGCCGGGGAAGCACCGACTGGTCCACCATGGCGGCGACGTCGTCGTCCTTGACCTTGGCCAGCAGGAGCCGGGCTCCGCGCACGAGCTGTGCACCCAGCCGCCGGCGGTTCTCGGCCGACTGCAACCACCTTGCGGCACGTCCGGGAAGGCCGGCCTCGGCGATCTTGTCCTGGATGATCTGCACGGTCAAGAAGTTGTTGGTGACGAATTCCTGCAGGCTGCGCCCCAGTTCGTTCTTGCGCCGCTTCACCAGCGCCGTGTGGGGGATGGGCAGGCCCAGCGGGTGGCGGAAGATGGCGGTCACGGCGAACCAGTCGGCCAGTGCGCCGACCATCGCCGCCTCGCTGCCGGCATTGACCCACCCGAGCCATCCTTGGCGCACGTCGCGCAGCGTCAGCAGGTAGAGCACGGCCGCGAGGACGAGCAGGCCGGTGGCGAGGGCGCGCATCCGGCGCAGGTCGGCGCGCCGTTGGGCGTCACCGGGGGAATCGGTCATCAGGCTCACGGCACCAGTCTGGCGCATCGGCCCAACCGGTCAGTCCTCGACGAGGGCCGCCAGCAGGTAGCATTCGGCGCATGTCTGCCATGCCGTTCGACCGCCAGTCACTCGACAGTGACCAGCAAAGGGCCTGGCGACTCCTGCTCTCGGTCAACTCCCAGCTCTTCAGCGCCCTGAACAGCCAGTTGCAGTCCGACAGCGGCATGTCCTTCCAGGACTTCGACGTGCTGGTGTACCTGCGCGAGAGTCCCGATCACCGGCTGCGCATGGGGGCGCTGTCGCGGGCCCTGGGCTGGGAACGCAGCCGCACCTCGCACCACGTGGTGCGGATGGAGCGGCGCGGGATGGTCCTTCGCCAGCGCGTTCCCGGCGACGGTCGCGGCGCCCTGGTGGTGGCGACCGGCGAGGGCATGAGACAGCTCGAGCAGGCCGCACCCAAGCACCTCGACCTGGTCAAGGAACTGCTCTTCGGCGGGATGGACCCTGCCACCACCGTCAACCTCGCCGATGCCCTGTCGGTGGTGGCCCGCAACCTGGGGTACGTGCCGGGGCCCACCTGGCACCACGACGAGCCGGGCGAGCCCGGCATGGAGGAGAACGAGTAGTGCTGACCAGTGAGATCGACGAGCGCCCCGGGACTACCGGGGGAGCCGTCCGCGCCGACGACGGCTCCGGCAGGGGAGGTCGCTGGGCGGTGGTCGTCTCCGCCCTCGCACTGGCGACCACGGCGCTGGCCTCCGGCGTCCTGTTCAATGGCTTCCTTCGCCTCGCCCGGCTCCCAGGCCCGACGCCGGCACTGGACCGCGTGCCTCCCGGGCCAGAGGCCGACCAGGCCGTGGGGCTGATGCAGGCAGGAGCTTGGCTCTTCGTCCCGGCCGGCCTCCTCATGCTCGTCGGGCTGGTGGGTGGCGTCCGTCTGGCGCGGCGCCCCGATTCCTTCGCCAGTGGCGTGTGGGCCATCGCGCTGGCTGCCGGCTGCCCCGTGCTCGCGGTCATGCTGCTGACCGGCATGGGTGCCACCTAGGCCGATCCCGCCAGCGCAGTGCAGCAGGGCCCCGTCCGGGATCGGCTGGGGCCCTGCTGCACGGGTGCGCTCAGTCGCGCACGATCATCGCCATGCCGCCGAAGGGGGGCAGCGAGACGGTGAACCCTCCCAGGGCGTCGACATTGTCCACCTTGCGGCGGGTCGTCAGGTCGAAGACGCGTCCCTGCGGGATGTGGTCGGACTGGACCCGGGCGGTGAGCTTTTCGGCCCCGAAGTTCAGCGCGGTCACCTGGATCGCTCCGATCTCCAGACGGTTGACGAGCACCAGCAGTGCAGGGTGTGCCACGTCCGGGGTGTCGACCAGCTCGGCGGAGGCGATCCCATTGCGCTTGCGGACCTTGAGCACCTGCGCCAGGCGCGAGACGAAGGAGTTCGGGTTCTCGAGCTGCTCGGGCAGCGAGCCGTACAGGGCCCGTGCGCGGGGCATGCCCGAGTCGGAGGTGGTCGCCTCGGGGTTGGCCCCCAGCAGGTCATAGGCGCCGCGCTCGATCCAGCGGGTGTCACCACTCTCGATGAGCTTGGAGACGGTACCGCGGTCGACCGGCAGCGCACCCACCAGGTCCCAGCCGGACAGGGCGAAGACACCGGGCTGCCAGGCGTTGTACATGCTCAACAGCAGGTGCGCCTGGGTGATGCGCCGGGTCTCGGCCTCGCCGATCTCGTCGAGGTCGGTGATCCCCAGTGTGGCGGCGACGATGGAGGCGGTGGTGCAGGCGATGCCGTTCTGGGTGAAGACGAAGTTGTAAGGTCCGGCCTCGCCGGTGAGGCGGTCGCGCATGGTCTGGCGGATGTGCTCGCTCATCTCGGCGCCGGTCCAGTCCCGGCCGTCGAGGTGGTAGACGTCGTCCTTGTGGTTGTTCGCGAAGTGCACCAGCTCGTAGGTGAGCTCGTCGTGGTTCTGCAGCGCATGCACCAGCGAGGCCTGGTCGATGCCGATGCCGGCAGCCTCGCGCAGGGTCAGGCGCAGGAATTCGGTGTCGGCGGTGGCCATCGCGTACTGGTAGGCGGGCCGGGTGACGAAGTCGTAGCTCAGGTCCGGGCCGACGGCGGAGGTGTTCCTGATGTCGTCCATGCCCAGGTTGAGCTCCTGGAAGGTGAAGCTGCCCACCTTGCGCACCATCGAGCCGATCAGCTGGTTGGCGGCCTGGGACAGGGGATGGCCCTCGGACCAGGCGGGGGTGGCGTCGACGGACTTCTCGACGCCCAGGAAGCCATTGGCGTCCAGGCGCAGGCCGCCCGAGCCGAGGTCCAGCAGCGAGTGAAGTGCGTCGCCCATCACCAGTCGCATGCCGGCGAAGGTGGCGTCGAGCCAGTTGATCGACGGCTGGCCCTCCTTGAAGTAGTGCAGGTAGACCCAGCGTCGCTTGACGCCCTCGCAGTCGTGGATCTCGGGGGTGACCGACCAGTTGGTCTCCTTGACGCCCGGCTCGTAGAAGATGACGCGCTGCAGCTCGCCGATGATGTAGCCGGCCTCGGCCAGGGCCCGCTCGCTGGCGGCATCGAGGTTGGCGGCATCCTGCCCCTTGGGGACCTCCGGCAGCAGGTGCCAGGCATCCTCGGGGATGTCGATCATGTGGTAGATGCCGGGGTAGTCGCGGTAGTTCAGCTCCGCCAGGCGGAAGTCCGCGCCCTTGCCGGTGTGCCCCGGGATGATGTCGTCGATGATGGTGCCGCGGTGGCGCGCGGCGTTCTCGCACATGGTGCGGAACTCGGCCTCGGTGCCGAAGACGGGGTCGATCGCCATGCTGATGCGGTCGAAGTGTCCGTCGATGCTGGGGGTGGGCTTCCACCCGGTCAGGCCGCCGGCGAGCTTCACCGGGCCGGTGTGGATGGCGTCGATGCCGATCTGTTCGAAGGTCTCCCACAGCTCCTCGGAGCCCAGGGCGCCGAGGAAGGACTGGCCCTCTTCGGTGATCATGCTCAGCGGGTAGGCGGTGAACCACACCGACGCGGTGGACACGGCGGCCCGCGGGTCCGGGGCTGCGAAGGGGTTGGCCCACATCTGGTGGTTGCCGGCGAGCTGACGGGCCACGGTGGTGGCGTCGCTGAGCATCGACTGGCTCTCCAGCCACTCGACATAGGCCTTGTTGCGACCGTCGGCCTCGAAGGGCGGCGTCAGGGGGCTGGCACCGCGTCCCTGGCGGTGCCGAGTGGCACGTGGGCGCACGATCGCCGGACGGGCCGCGAAGCGCTGCTGCTCGAAGCTCGTCTCCGGGAGGATGTCCTCCAGCGGGATGCCCTCGGGCGTGGTCTCGTCATGCGCCTCAGCGGCGGTGGCGGGCTGCTTGGGCTCGGTCTTGGGGTGCTTGGTGCTCACCGCTCCAATCTAGTGGGGCCAGCACCCCAGCGCGATCCTGACCGGCCAGGCTCTCAGCGTGGGACCCGACTCAGCGGCGATTGCGCAGCTTCATCAGCTCGCGTCGCTGGGCAGGGGTCAGGGAGTCCATGCCCTTCTCGCTGATCTGGTCCAACAGCTGGTCGAGGCGTGCGGAGTCCTGCTCACGCTGCTGGTGCTGCTTTCGTGCCTGTCGCTGTTCCCGCGTGGGACGCGAGGGGTGTGTCTTGCGACGGCCGGGGATCTGCTCGACGTGGCCCAGGAGACCCAGCCAACGGGCCAGGACGGCCACCAGCATGAAGGCCAGCGCCATGCTCAACAGGGAGCCGATGGCGCGTCCCGCGAGCATCGCCAGGGCCTGGATCCCGACCAGGACGGCGCCGATGATCCAGGCGGGGATGTTGAAGAAGAAAGGCCGGTTGGGGTTCTCGGCGATCCACAACAGCAGCACGACGAACTGAACCAGCCCGATGCCGGCCAGCAGCGTGCCGCCCAGCGCAAGACCGACGACGGTGGACGACAGGGTCAACGCTGCCCAGATGCCGACGAGCAGCTGCGCCATGCGCACCTTGCCGAGCTGGCTCTCCAGTTCAGTGCCGAAGACCCAGAAGAAGAAGAGGTTCAGCGCACCCCACAGGCTGATGGGATTGGCCAGCGGCCAGGTGAGAACCTTCCAGAAGGCGCCACCAAGCAGGTCCTGGGGGCTGTAGGCCAGCAGCGTGGGGGCGGCGGGGGCGCCGACCGAGACGAACCAGGACAGGATGACCAGTCCCACGACCAGCAGGGTCGAGCCGACCTCGGTGCGACCGATCTTGAACCAGTGGTCGCGCAGGTCATTGCCCATCGAGAAGTATCCGCTCACGCACCCATTGTCACAGATGGGCCAAGGGCGGCCACCCCTGGCATGAACCGCAGCCTCCCACCTCGGACGTGACAACGGGGTCGCCCCCAAGGGAGGCGACCCCGTCACCGGTGTCCTGCGACGATCAGATCGTCAGGCTGCGGGCGACATTGCGAAGCTTGTGGCGGGCCAGGGCCAGGTTCGCCTGGTTGCGTACACGAACAGGCCCTTGGTGTCCTCGTTCATGACGTTCACCAGGTGGTACTGGCCACCCAAGGTGATCAGGATGTCCTCGATCTCGTCCGACAGGCCCATGTCGGCCATGGTGCGCAGCTTGGTCTGGATGACGCTGGCGTTGCCGGCAGCGGCGCCGTCGAGGTTGAAGCCGGGGTTTCCACCCGTGGCCAGGGCCATGCCGGAGCTGAGGTCGACGATGGCAGCGCCGGTGGCGCCCTTGATGCTCAGGAGATCCTGGATCGACTGCTGCAGAGGGCTCATGGACGAGTTCCTTTCCAAAGGAGCGCCGAGGTGCGGCGCATCTGGTGTGGGGGACCCGGTGGGGTCGCCGTGTTCGGGCCCAGTTGAGGGGCGTTGA
Organism: Luteococcus sp.; assembly: GCF_043424415.1. Taxonomy (NCBI): domain Bacteria; kingdom Bacillati; phylum Actinomycetota; class Actinomycetes; order Propionibacteriales; family Propionibacteriaceae; genus Luteococcus; species Luteococcus sp. Next base: position 5,543 of record NZ_JBHWOO010000167.1, read on the forward strand.
CGGGGGAGTCCGGTGTGACGGCCCTGGGCTCGATGGAGTCCGCGTCCGTTGGTCCGTGGTCGTGGGACTCGTCCTGCGACGGGGCAGGGGCCTCACGGCCACTGAACCACTCGAAGATCCCCACGATTGCCTCAACCCCAGTCAACGACGATGGCTGCTGGAACCATCCGTCGTCCCCCGACGACGCCTTTCACTCTGGGGAGGACGGCTGACCGCTGTCGACCTCGCGAGACTTTGCTGGGGCTTCTTTCAGTCACCCCACAAGGAAGCGGCTGGCCCGGAAGCCATCGAATCCGTCGGCGGACCGGTCGTCATCGACGACGACACCGCGCGCCGGAGAAGCGACCATCGCATCGTCGAGTTCGTCGTCGGTGATCTCGTCGGGGCGCACCACCTGGCACACCATGCCATTGCGCATGATGACGATCCTGTCGCACCAGCCACGCAGTTCGGTGGGGTCCGAGGAGATCAGGATGGCCGAACCTCCCTGTTCTGTGTGGTTGTAGATCATCTGGTAGAGGTCCTGCCGGGACCGCACGTCCAGACCGCGGGTCGGGTGGTTGAGGATCAGCACATCCGGACCGTCATTGATCCAGCGCGTCAGGGCCACCTTCTGCCGGTCGCCTCCGGAGAGGTTGCGCAGCGGTTTGTGGGCGCTGGTGGTGCGGATGTTCATCTGCTTGATGATGCCGACGATCTCGCGCATGGCCGCCATCTCGGAGGCATCCTCGCCGTCCTGGCCCTTGGGCATCAGTGTGCGGGCGATGCTCTCGTCGTCCTCGGCGCGCAGTCTGCCCTCGGTGGCGAATAGGCCACGCCGAGCCCGGTCACGCCGCTGGTGGGGTCCACGGCTGCCTCACCGACGGTCATCTCGACAGTGACTTCCTGGTCCTGGCCGGTGAGGGCCTCCGCGAGCTGGTGCATGCCGCCGCGGCGGGCGGGGCCGGTGAGTCCCAGGACCTCTCCGCGGTACAGCTCGAGGTCAATGTCCTCGAGGGCGGAGCTGTTGAATCCCTTGACCTGCAGGGCCAGTTCCTCACGGGCATGTCCGCTGCGGTCGGCCAGCTGGATCTGTTCGCGGGTGAGCAGCAGGGCGGCCATCTCTTCGACGCTGGCTTCCCGGCGTCGACGATGCTGAAGATGCGGCCCTCTTTGAGCACTGCCACGCGGTCGGCGACGCGTTTCATCTCGGACAGGCGGTGGGTGATGCAGACCGCGCTGACGCCGCGTTCGTTGAGTCCGCACAGCACGTCATGCAGGTCGTCGATCTCACGGCGGTTGAACAGGGCACCGACCTCGTCCATCAGGATGACGCGTGCGCCACCGACGCCCATGCGGGCCATCTCGACCATGACGCGCTCGAGCCCCGACAGGCTCCCGAGTCGGCCATCGACGCTGAGGCCATAGCCGTGGTCGGCGAGTTCCTGAGCTGCCTGCTCCCGGATCTCTTCGTGGGGAAGGCCGGTGCGGTAGAGCGCCTGGGCGACGGTGAGGCGGGGGTTGACTGCCAGGTCCTGACGGATCATGCCGACGCCGCGAGCCATGGCCTCGGACTGGTTGTGCACCTGGTACTGCAACTCGTCGAGAAGGATCTGGCCGGAATCTGGCGGGTAGTCGCCGGCCAGCAGGCCCATCAGGGTGCTCTTGCCGACGACGTTCTCACCGATCAGGCCCAGCACCTCGCCCTTGCTGAGGTCGAAGCTGACACCGCGAAGCACGGGACGCCCGCCGTGGCGCTTGGTCACATTCCGGAGCGAGAGCAAAGTTTCCATCGAGGTGATTCCCCCATCACACCTGGGTCATGTCGAGGACCCAGGGCGTGGCTCCAGCCACACCGCGACACCCCCGAATCGACCTGCGAACAACGAGTCACTGTACGAGCACCGGCGGGGTGTCTGCTCTGCACCGGCACCCCAGACAGCAGATCGACAGGCCGGAACCACCCAGGACCCACCCCTGGCAGTACATTGGCCTTCATGAGCCATGTGACCGAGCGTGTCCTGCAGTGTGCTGGTGATGGCGTGATCGCGATCGACACAGATGGCCGGGTCACTGTCTGGAATGCCGCCTGCGAGAAGCTCTTCGGCCACCGGGCGGAGGACGTCATGGGGCAGCAACTCGACTTCATGATCCCCGAGCGCCTCCGCCAGGCACACGACAAGGGCTTCGAGAAGGCGATGGCACAAGGCCATGTGTCCACTGACGGTGCACCACGCCGGACCAAGGCGATCCACGCCGATGGCTCCTCGGTCTATGTCGTGATGACCTTCGCAGTGGTCACGGGGGAAGACGGCAGCTCTCTGGGTTCTGTGGCCGTGGCCCGTGAGTGGGTCCGGGAATGACAGTGGAGCTCCCGGCGCCGGGGGACGGGGGAGAGGCGACGGTCTGCCGCTTTCTGGAACAGGTGATCGGCCTGGTCGACGAGGGGGAGCTCGATGCCTCACCCAGTGAGCGGGCCTATCTGGCAGGAGTTCTCCAGGGCCTGCGAAGCATGCAAGGCGTGGAACCGACACCACGAACGCGAAATGGCCCACTGCGTGAGGCGGGGTGCTGCTGTGGACCACACGGCGTACGCCAACATTGCTGTACATCAGAGGACCATTTGTTGTACATTGGGGGAGTGAGCACCCCGAAGAGTACCCCCGGAACCCCCCGTCAGGCAGTGGGATATGTCCGCGTCAGCACCGCGGACCAAGCCGTCAATGGCATCAGCCTGGAGGCCCAGCAGGCCACCCTCGAAGAGGAGGCCAGACGTCGTGGATGGAGCCTCGAGATCACTGCCGACAAGGGGAGTTCCGGCTCGACCATGGAACGTCCAGGGCTTCGTCAGGCCATGGCCCAGCTTGATTCCGGTGAGGCCGATGTCCTCATGGTCGTGCGCTTGGATCGACTCACGCGCTCAGTCGCAGGGCTCGGCGAGATCCTGGGCAGGGCCCAGGACAAGGGCTGGGATGTCGTGATGCTCTCACCGGGAATCGACACCACCGATGCCGCTGGGCGCTTCACCACGAACATCCTTGCCTGCGCCGCACAGTACGAGCGGGACTTGGTGAGCGTCCGCACCAAGGAGGCCTTGGCCCACCGGAAGGCCTCGGGGGCCAGCCTTGGCAGACCTCGAGGCATCGACGACGACATCGTGGCCAGGATCCTTGAACAGAGGGCACGGAAGAAGTCATTGCGGGCCATCGCCGAGCAGCTGAACACCGAGGGCGTGCCCACGGCGCAGGGAGGTGCCAAATGGTACGCGTCGACGGTGTCCGCAGTGGTGAAGATGTACAGCCCGGCACCATGACGGGGAGGAGCGATTCAAAGGGTATTTTGTCATAATGTAGCTTATCGGTCATTGACCGCCTCTCAAGAGGCCAGGCCATCGAGCACCCAATGCCCTCTCACGGCGGTCAGTGACGCGACTCCCACAAGGCCTGCACGTGCTCGTGCACGAGCTGCACGACGTGCGGCTCGGCGAGCGGCAGGAAGTGTCCGGCGCCCGCGACCGTGACATTGGTCGCACCGTCCAGGTGCGTGCCGTTGGGCACCATCTCGTCCCAGGCCGAACCGATCGACACGATCCTGGAGTTCAGGACCAGCTCGGCCGCCAAGGCCTGGATCACCAGTCCGGCGGGCGCAAACATGCCCAGGGGCGTCCTGGCGAGGATGCGCCAGGACAGTGAGGACCCCCCCGAAGGGTGATCCCACGGCGACCAGGCCAACGGCCCTCTCCCCCGGCCTCACCTCGTCCAACATCACCCGCTTGCCGATCAGGCCCCCCTTCGAATGGGCCACGAGAACGGCTGGCGAAGGCACCTGGCCTGCAAGGGCGTCGGAGACGATGGCGGCCGACTCCTTGAGGGATCGTCCATTCCAGCCAAGGCCAGGCACAGGGTGGACCGGGTGCCCCATCTCGTTCAGGGCGCGCGCCAGCGGCACCAGGAAGCGCCACGGCTCCCAGATCCCAGGCAGCAGCACCACTGGCGCCAGATGGCCCTGTCGGAAGGCATCCAGCGGTGTGCGATCCACGTACGGCCAGCGGCGTCCGCCACGCAGCATGGCTCCAGTCGCGAATGACCACGGCCACCCGCTGCCAGCGATTCATCGGCCCGCCACCTCTGCGGCGGTCGCGGCCACCTGGTCGGCGTCGTCGACCAGGATCTGATGGGACGCACCCTTGACCAGCGTCACGGAGCCTTGGGCGCCACTGCGCGTCAGGAGCTCATTGGCCCACTGGCTGGTCGACAGGAGGTCGTGCTCGCCCCTGACGATCTCCAGACGCCCTCCCAGGCCCTGGATCCGGTCTTCCAGCGGATGATGGACGAGCGACGGCAGCACCTCCCACGGCCAGCCCAGGCCCATCTGCAGGTATCCGCGGATCGAGACCGGCGCCGCGCCGGGCCGTTCTCTCAGCGATCCCAGGACGAAGGCCAGCAGGAGGCGTGGAATGGTGCGTCGTGGCGGATGGGCGACGGGCGCCACCAGGACCATGAGACCGCGAAGGTGCTGGTGCTGGCGGGCGAGCTCCACCGCAACCTGGGTGCCCATCGAGTGGCCGACCAGAACGGGGGCTTCGATTCCCATCCGGGCCAGGACGCGTCCGATCGACTCCGCGAAGTCCGCGATGCCCATGGGCCCCTGCGGCCGCGCCAGGTCACCGGAGCCCGGCATGTCGACCACCAGGATCCGTCCGTGGGGACGCAGATGGTGCACGGTGTGGTGGTAGAGCCGCGATGCAGTGCCCAACCCGTGCAGCAGGACGAAGATCGGTGCAGGATCCCCGGCACGGGCAGGGAGGTCCCAGACGCGGAACTGCCGTCCCCGGTCCCAGAACTCCCGCTCGACGGCATCCACGGCGGGCTTGTCGCTCACCGGACGCTCGCCACGCAGGACCGACCGGAGGAGGTCCCACACCAGTCGCCCCCGGTGGGACGCAAGCTCGCGCGCCTGCCACCAGCGGAGGCCATCGACCCTTCTCACTGCTCTCTCCCCC
>NZ_JBHWOO010000168.1:0-8793 GCF_043424415.1 Luteococcus sp.
TTCTCGCGTCGCACCGCCAGCGGGCCGGGCATCACGGCGCGCAGGTCCTCGGAGGCCATCTTGCGCTGCGCCCACCAGTCCGGCGGGTCCGGCCGCCCCAGCCCGGTGAGCGGCTTGCCCTCGCCCGGCAGGTTGCTGAACTCGCCCCGCTCGGTGGCCTCGCGGATCTGGCGATCCACCCAGCTCTCGAAGACGATCGGCTCGTGGTCACGCATGGCTCCACGATAATTGTCGGAGCCGACCCCTAGGGTCGTCGGCATGAGGATCCTGCACACCTCCGACTGGCACCTGGGCCGTTCCTTCCATCAGGTGGGCCTGTTGCCCGCCCAGCAGCTGTTCATCGACCACCTCGTGGATCAGGTGGCCGAGCGTGAGGTCGACGCGGTGCTCGTGGCCGGCGACGTCTACGACCGCGCCCTGCCCGGGCCCCAGACCGTCGAGGTGCTCGACGATGCCCTGGCCCGGATCGTCGCGGCCGGCGCCCAAGTGGTGCTGACCAGCGGCAACCACGACTCGGCGGTGCGGCTCGGCTTCGGCAGCAGGCTGATGGAGGCCTCCGGGGTGCACCTGCGCACCGGCGTCGACGACATGCTGCGCCCCGTCGAGGTCGATGGTGCACGGATCTACGCCCTGCCCTACCTGGAACCGTCGGTGGCCGCTCCCCTGCTCGGCGAGGACGTGGCCGCCAGCCACCTGGGCGTGCTCGGTGAGGCCTTGCGGCGGGTGGCCGCCGATGCCGAGCGCTTCGACGGCCCCGTGGTGGTCAGCGCCCACGCCTTCGTCACCGGAGCCGTCGAGAGCGAGTCCGAACGAGACATCAGCGTCGGCGGCATCGGCGACGTGCCCGCGAGCCTGTTCGAGGGCTTCGACTACGCGGCGCTCGGCCACATCCATGGCAGGCAGGAGATCCGGCCACATGTGCGCTATTCCGGATCCCCGGTGGCGATGAGCTTTTCCGAGCAGGCACACACCAAGTCCAGCTGGCTGGTGGAGCTGCCCCCACAGCGGGGCGGTGCACTGCACGTCGAAGCGGTGGAGGCGCCGGTGCTGCGGCCGCTGGCGACGCTGCGCGGAGACCTGCTCGACCTGCTCGCCGATCCCGTCCACGAGCACGCCGAAGAGGCCTGGTGCCGCGTCATCCTCACCGACGACGCCCGGCCGCTGGATGCCATGAACCAGCTGCGGCAACGCTTCCCGTACACCGTCGTGCTGGAACACCAACCCGCCCACGTCTCCCCCACCGCCCAGCACAGCTACGCCAGCCGGGTGCGCACCGCCAGCGATGCCGAACTGGTCGACGGCTTCCTCACCCACGTGCGTCGCGGCCGCGGCCCGGACGAGCGGGAGCGGGCCGTCGTGGCCGAGGCGATCGAACAAAGCCGGATCGAGCGAGCGGAGGCCGTCCGATGAAGCTGCACCACCTGCGCGCCACCGCCTTCGGGCCTTTCGCCGGCACCGTCGAGATCGACTTCGACGCGCTCGGCAGGGCCGGGCTCTTCCTGATCAACGGCCCCACCGGGTCGGGCAAGACCAGCCTGCTCGACGCGGTCTGCTTCGCGCTCTACGGCAACCTGCCGGGGGTGCGAAGCAGCAAGTCGCTGCACTCCCAGCACGCCGCCCCCACCGCCAAGCCCGAGGTGGAGCTGGTCTTCAGCGTGGGGGCGCGGCGCTTCCGCGTGGTGCGCTCCCCCGAGTACCAGCGGCCCAAGCTGCGCGGCACCGGCACCACCAAACAGCAGCACACGGTGGTGCTCACCGAACTGGTCGACGGCGCCTGGCTCGACCGCGGATCGGGCCGCGCCGACGAGGTGGGTCGCGTGATCAGCGACGTGGTGGGCCTGGGCCTGGACCAGTTCAAGACCGTCGTGCTGCTCCCCCAGGGGGACTTCGCCCGCTTCCTGCGCGCCCGCACCGAGGACCGGGCCGAGATCCTGCAGCGGCTGTTCTCCACCGAACGCTTCGACCAACTCCTGCACTGGCTCGAGAACCGCCGCCGTGAGCTCGACAAGCAGGTGACCAGCGCACGCCAAGAACTGCGCGGCGAACTGCAGCGGCTGTGCGATGCCGCCGACCCGCTGCTGGCGCACGACGATCCCGCCCGGTTGCCGGAGCACTTCCTCGACGCAGAACAGGTTGGCAGGACCCCGAGCGAAGGACCGACACTGCCCGAGGCCCTCGCCCTTCTGCTGGCCGCCACCCAGCGTGAGCACGATGCGCGCGAAGAGGTCCACCGCAGTGCCACCCTGGCGCACCAGCAGGGGGTGGAGGCGGAGCGGGAGGCACTGGCGCTGCAGGGCCTGCATCGGCGGGCCGCGGCCGCCCGGGAGCGCCTGGACGAGCTGCAGGCCCAGTCGGGACAGGTCGCCCAGGACCGGGAAAGACTGGAGGCGGCCGGCAGGGCTGCGCTGGTGGTGCAGCTGGTGCAGCAGACCCGCCAGCGGACCGTCGCCCACGAACAGTCACACGCCGCCGTGGACGAGCAGCAGGCGGCCGTCGCGGCACTGTTGCCCGAGGACGGCACCAGGTGGGCGAAGGACACCGACGAACTGACCACACGGCTGGGGACGGCCCGAGACCAGGCCCTGCGCGCCATTGACCTGACCACACAGCTCACCTCCGCGCGAACCTCGGTGCGTGCCGCCGCCTGTGCCCTCGAGGAGGCCGAGGGGCGCAGGGACGCACGCCACCGGGAGCTCGCCGCAGCCACCGCCCGGCTGGACCAGGCCCAGCAGGAACTGGCCAGCGCCAACGCCGCCGTCGGTGACGAAGCCGCCGCCGAACGCCTGGTGGCCGACCTGCAAGAAGCGCGATCCCTGGTGGCGCGCTCGCAACAGCACGAGGCATCGGTCGAAGCAGCCGCCCAGGCCCATCGCGCGACGCTCCAGACGGAACAGGAAGTCACCGCCCGGGCCGCAGAGCTGGCACGACGCCGCTCCCAGACCCTGGCCGCCGAGCTGGCCCAGCAGCTGGCCGAGGACGAGCCGTGCCCGGTCTGCGGCTCCGCCGATCACCCCTCGCCCGCCGATGCCGGCGACCAGCACCTGGTCTCGCGCGAGGAACTGGAAGCCGCCGAACAGGAGCGTGCCGAGGCCGCCTCCCGCACCAGTGCCACGCTGGGCCGGGTGGAGGCGGCGCGGGCCACCGCCGTGGCGGCGCAGGAAGCGGTGGAGCACCGGATGGCTGTGCTGCGCGAGGCGCAGTCCGTGCCGGGGCTGGAGTCCACAGCCGACCTCGACCAGGCCCATGCCTCGGCCAGGGCGGCGCTGGAGCAGGCCCGACGCGCACGCCAGGCCGTCCAGGAGCGGGAGCGTGACCTGGCCCGCGCCCAGCAGGGCCACGAGTCGGCCCGGCTGGCGCAGCAGGAGGCGGAGCGCCAGCATGCCGAGGCAGCCACCCTGGCCCGTACCACCGCCGAGTCCGTCACCGACCTGGAAGAGCGGTCCTCCAGCGCTGTGGGCGACCTGCGGGAGCACCCGGTCGTGCTGCTCCCCGAGGATGATGCCGAGGGTGACCAGGCCTCACCGGACTGGCTCGGCCAGGTGCGCGACCGGCTCGACCGGGCACGCTCGGCCGTCGCCGCACTGGAGCGCAGCCGCCAGCAGCTCGCCTCCGCCGTGAAGGAACTCGACGAGGCCCGCTCGGCCGAGGCCATTGCACTGGCCGAGCAGAACTTCACCGATGCCGAGCAGGCCCTGGCCGCGGTGCTGGCACCGGCCGTGCGCCAGGACCTGCAGCAGCGGGTGGAGGCGCACCACACGGCGCTGGCCGAGTCACGCGCGGTGCTCGCCGACCCGGAGGTGGTCCAGGCCCAGGAACGGGCCCTGCCCGACCTGGAGGCGCTGGCGGTTGCCGTCGCCGAGGGACGCGAAGCTGCCCAGTCCGCCGCGCAGGAACTGGGCACGGCCCGCACCGCCCACCTCACCGCCGTGACGCGGTGCAAGACCGCGCTCGCCCTGCTGCAGGAGCTGGGACCGCAGCTGGAACGCGCCGCCGTGGTCAAGGAGGTGGCCGACACCGCCGCCGGCACTGGGGCGAACAATCACCTGCGGATGAGCCTTCCCACCTATGTGCTCGCCGCGCGGCTGGAGGAGGTGGTGGAACTGGCCAACCAGCGCCTGGTGGTGATGACCGGCGGACGCTACACCCTGCAGCACACCGACGCCCTGGCCGGACGCGGCGCCCGCAGCGGCCTGGGACTGGAGGTGGTCGACGCCTGGAGCGGACGACCCCGCGACACATCCACGCTCTCGGGCGGCGAGACCTTCATGGCCTCGCTCGCGCTGGCCCTGGGGCTCGGCGACGCAGTGCGTCACGAGGCCGGCGGCACCAGCCTGGAGACCCTGTTCGTCGACGAGGGCTTCGGCACCCTCGACGAGCAGGCGCTGGAACAGGTGATGGGCATCCTCGACGGGCTGCGCGAGGGCGGCCGTGCCGTCGGCATCATCAGCCACGTCGCCGAACTGCGCACCCGCATCCCCGACCAGGTGCGGCTCACCCGCACGCAGACGGGGTCGACGCTGGAACTGCTCACCAGCGCCGACCCCGCGATCTGAGGTCCCTCAGGCCTGTGCTCAGCGGGCCATCCGGGCCAGCAGCAGCGCCTCGGCCAGGCAGGCCTTGTCCAGGTCGTCCAGGTTCTGCGACTCGTCGATGCCGTGCGGGCGGCCATCAGGATCGGCGACGGCGGTCACCAGCACCTGCGCGTCGGGGAAGGCCTGCTGGAAGTCGGCGATCATCGGGATCGATCCGCCGCACCCCACCTGCACCGGGTCGGTGCCGTCCCAGGCATCGCGGAAGGCACCCTGGGCCAGTTCGGCGAGCTCCCCCTCGAAGGGCACCAGGCCCGGGTTGCCGGTCTCGCCGCGGGTGACGCTCACCTGCGCACCCCACGGGGCATGCGATTCCAGGTGCTTGACCAGCGCCTCCAGCGCATCGGTCGAGTCGTCACCGGGGGCCACGCGCACGCTCACCTTCGCGCGCGCCACCGGGGCCAGGGTGTTGGAGGCGTCGGCGACGCTGGTGCAGTCGATCGCCAGCACGGTGCACGACGGCTTGGTCCACAGGCGGCTGACGGCCGAGCCGTCGCCCAGCCAGTGCACCCCGTCGAGGATGCCCGACTCGCTGCGCAGGCGGTCCTCCGGGTAGTCCAGGTCGGGGGCCGGGTGGGTCTTGAGGCCCTCGATGGCCACATTGCCCTTCTCGTCGTGCAGCGTGGCCAGCAGTCGGCACATCGAGGTGAGCGCGTCGGGCACGACGCCGCCGAAACCACCCGAGTGCAGGGCGTGGTCGAGGGTGCGCAGCTCCACCACACAGTCGGCCACACCGCGCAGTGTGGTGGTGAAGGACGGCTGGCCGGCCTCCCAGTTGGTGGCATCACAGATGACGAAGACATCGCTGACCAGCTCGTCGTGGTAGGTCTCGATCAGCCGCGCCAGGCTCGGGGAGCCAATCTCCTCCTCACCCTCGATGAACAGCGTGACGCCCACCGGCGGCTTGCCGTCGAAGGCGCGCAGCGCACCCAGGTGGACGGCGATACCGCCCTTGTCGTCATTGGAGCCGCGGGCGTACAGCCGGCCGTCGCGCTCGGTGGGCTCGAAGGGCGGGCTCTGCCACAGCGACGGGTCGCCGGTGGGCTGCACGTCGTGGTGCGAGTACAGGCAGATGGTGGGCTGGCCCTCGGGGGCCGGGAAGTGAGCGATGACGGCGGGCTTGCCGCCCTCGGCGACCACCTTGACGTCGGGACAGCCGATCTCGCGGAGCTTCTCGGCGACGGCCTCGGCGCTGCGCTGGGTCTCGGCGTCCTTCTCGGGCATCGAGCTGATCGACTCGATGCGGATCAGGTCGAACCAGTCCTGGCGCATCTGGGGCAGGACGGACTCGACGGCGGAACGGAGGGCTGCTTCATCGACACTCATGTGCTGATGCTAGCGAGGCCCCCGGTCGACGGGAACCGGCCCCGGCGGCCGGGGAAGACGGCTGTGACTACGACCCGGGCTCGTGTCCAGGGATACCGTCCCCCAGGCCAGCAGCCACACGGAATCAGCTGCTGGCAGGAGTCGGCGGCCACGGCGCGGCGAGCTCCAGCTGGCGGGCCAGCCGCAGCAGCGTCTCGTCCTGTCCCAGCTGCCCGGTGAGCATCACCCCGATCGGCAGCTCCACCCCGTCGACCACCTCCCGGTGCAGCGGCAGGCTGATCGACGGCCGCCCGGTCAGGTTCGCGGTGCTGGTCCACGGCGTGAAACGGGTCTGGTCCCAGAAGTCGGTCTCGGGGTCGTCGTCATTGCGCAACTGCCCCACCAGCGCCGGCGGCTGCGCCAGCGTCGGGGAGAGCACCACATCGCATCCCTCCCAGGCGCCGGCCGTGTCGCGGGCCAGGGTCTGCGCTGCGGTGATCGCCCGGGCATGGCGCACACCGGTCACCTCGCGCCCCATCCCCCGCAGCCAGCGGGTCAACGGGCGCAGCCGGTGCTCGTCCTCCTCCGCAACCAGGGCCTGCAGCGCCATCACCGACCACAGGTCGATGAAGGCCTCCCACCGCTGGGGCGCATAGGGCGGCGGCGCGACTTCGACGTGGTGGCCAAGATCCTCCAGCAGCCGCGCCGCCCCCTCGGCCGCCCGCACACAGGCCGGATCCACCACGGTGCTGACATTCGACGGCTCCAGCAGCAGCCCCACCCGCAGCGGCTGGGGCGGCTGGTCCACCCGCGCCAGGTAGCCGTCACGCGGATCGGGCAACAAGTAGCCGTCGCCGGGCCAGTGGGCGCGCAGCACGTCCAGACCGGCTGCGGTGTCGCGCACCGTGCGGGTCAGCACCCCCTGCGTGGCCAGGGCGACGCCGTCAGTGCCATGGGGCCCCGGCGAGATGCGGCCCCGGGAAGGCTTCAACCCCACCAGCCCACAGACACTGGCGGGAATGCGGATCGAGCCGCCTCCGTCCGAACCGTGCGCGATCGGGACGATGCCCGCCGCCACCGCGGCCGCCGCCCCGCCCGAAGAACCACCGGCCGACCGTCGCAGGTCCCACGGGGTGCGCGCCGGCTCCTGGCCCTCCGGCTCGGTGTAGCAGGGAAGCCCGAACTCGGGGGTGGAGGTCTTGCCCACCATCACCGTGCCGGCGGCCCGCAGCAGCTGCGTCGTGCCGTCGTCGACGGGAGCCACGTGGCCGGCCATCGTCACCGACCCGGCCTCGAAGGGCAGGCCCTTGACCATGGAAAGGTCCTTCACCGGGCAGGGCACGCCACGCAGCACCTGACCCGCCGCGCGCGACGGGTCGGCGTCCAGCAACGCCGCCTCCCGCAGGGCGTGCTCGTGGGCCAGGTACACGAAGGCCCCTACCGACGGCCCCACCTGCTCGGCGCGCTCCAGCCCCGCGACGCAGGCCTCCACCGCCGTCAACTGCCCGTCGGCGACAGCGCCGGCCAGCTGCAGGGCCTCCAATTCGTGGATCTGGCTCATGGGGCAAGCCTAGGACTGGACATGGCCCGCGTGGTTGGATGGGGCGAGCACACCGCTTTGACGAAAGGCACGTGAATGTCTGTCCTCTCCGCTGTCGACATGGCACCGCGTGACCCCATCCTGGGGCTCACCGAGGCCTACCTGGCAGACCCCAACCCCAAGAAGGTGAACCTGGGCGTGGGCGTCTACCAGGACGAGAACGGCAAGCTGCCGGTCCTCGACTGCGTCCGCACCGTCGAGCAGCAGATCAGTGTCGATCCGCAGCCGCGCGGCTACCTGCCCATCGATGGCCTTCGCGCCTACACCACCGAGGTCGCCAAGCTGGTGCACGACAAGGATGCCGCCACCATTGCCGACGGCCGCCTGGTCACCGTCCAGACCCTCTCGGGCACCGGCGCCCTGCGCGTGGCCGGTGACTTCCTGCGCCCGCTGGGCAATGGCACCCTGCTGCTGAGCGATCCCAGCTGGGAGAACCACCAGGGCGTCTTCACCAGGGCCGGCTTCGAGGTGGGCACCTACCGCTACAAGGCCGCCGACCGTGACGGCATCGACTTCGACGGGATGCTCGCCGACCTGCGCGCCGCCCAGCCCGGCACCGTCGTCGTCGTGCACGCCTGCTGCCACAACCCCACCGGCTACGACCTGACCGACGAACAGTGGGACCAGGTCGTCCAGGTGATCACCGACGGCGAGCTCGTCCCCCTGGTCGACATGGCCTACCAGGGCTTCGCCGACGGACCCGAGCAGGACGTCAAGGCGATCAAGAAGTTCGTCGCCACCGGCCGGCCGGTGCTCAACACCGTCAGCTTCGCCAAGAACATGGGCCTCTACGGCGAGCGCGTCGGAGCCCTGCAGGTGACCTGCACCGACGCCGACGAGGCGGCCCGGGTGCTGAGCCAGCTCAAGGTGCTCATCCGCACCATGGTCTCCTCCTCCCCCACGCACGGCGCCACCGTCGTCGCGAAGATCCTGTCCGACGAGGCCCTGCGCGCCCAGTGGGTCGACGAGCTGGCCGCGATGCGTGACCGGATCAAGCAGATGCGTCGCCGTCTGGTCGACGGCTTGGCCGAGCACGGTGTGACCGCCGCCAACGGCAAGCGCGACATGGGCTTCATCGCCGAGCAGGTGGGCATGTTCAGCTACTCGGGACTGACCAAGGAGCAGATGGTCCAGTTGCGTGAGAAGTGGGGCGTCTACGGCACTGACAAGGGCCGCATCTGCATCGCCGCCCTGAACGACGCGAACATCGACTATGTCTGCGAGGCGATCGCTGGCGTCATCTGAGGCTGACACGAGAAGTGTGTGGCCCAGCCCCCGACATCGGGGGCTGGGCAGACA
>NZ_JBHWOO010000169.1:0-5892 GCF_043424415.1 Luteococcus sp.
CTGCTTGAGCACGTCGTAGCCGTTGAGGCCGGGCAGCATGATGTCGAGGATGACGACGTCGTACTCGCCGTGGATCGCCTTGAGGCAGCCCTCCTTGCCGTCGCGGGCGACGTCGACCACGTGCCCCTCGGCGGTGAGCCCGCGGCGCGTCACCTCGGCCAGCGAGCGGTCGTCCTCCACCAGCAACAGCCTCACCGTCATCCTCCTGCCTCGGGGGCCTCGCACTGGGCCACATCGTCACGATGATGTTCAGCATAGGCCCGGACGACGGGCCGTAGGACTCCGCCCATGCCCGCCTGGGGCTCAGTTGATCGGGCTGTCGCCCAGCTCGACGGTGCCGCGGGTGGTGTGGCCCTGCGCGTCGAGCCATTCCATCTCCACGCGGTCGCCGGGCTCGTGGGTGGCCAGCACCTCCGCCAGGGCCGCATGCGAGTCGATGGTGGCCCCGTCGAGGGACAGCAGCACGCTGTCAGCGACCAGACCGGCCTTGGCTGCGGGCCCGTCGGCCACCACGGAGGCCACCCGCACCGTCGACTGCCGGGTGGTGATGGTGATGCCCAGGTAGGCATTGGCGCCGATGCGCACCGTGCCGGACTCCTTGCCCTGCTGGATCTGCTCGATGATGCCCCTGACGCGCTCGATCGGCACGGCATAGCTGGCGATGGTGGCGTCGTGGGTGTTGATGCCGCCGGCGGCCTGGCTGCCGGCGGTGGTCATGCCGACCACCTCGCCCTCGTCGTCGAACATCGGGCCGCCCGAGTCGCCCGGCTGGGCATGGGCGGTGGTGCGGATGACATCGGTCAGCCGCTCGCTGCCCGACGGCGAGGACGCGTTGTTGACGGTGACGGTGGCATCCAGCTGGGTGACCCGGCCAGTGGCCGCGGTGAGGAAGCCCTGGCCGTTGGCATTGCCGACGGCGGTCACCTGGTCGCCGCTGGCCAGTTCGTCGTCGTCGAGCTTGACCGTCTCCAGGCCGCTGGCGTCCTGGAGCTGCAGCAGGGCGACATCGGAGCTGGCGTCGTGGCCGAGCACCGTGGCGGTGTACTGCTGGCCGGTGGCGGCGACGGTGACCTGCACCCGGGTACTGGACTGCACCACGTGGTAGTTGGTGAGCACCTTGCCGTCGGGACTGACCACCATTCCGGTGCCGGCGCCCCGGGCATTGTTGCTGCCGGCCTCGATCAGCACCACGCCCCGCGACTGGTCGGCGCCAACCTGCGACTGGCGGGCCCGACCGGTCTGGGAGGGCTGCAGGGTGGGCTCTGTCTGGGAGGGCTGCAGGGTGGGCGCCTGCTGGCTGGGCTCCTGTCGGGTGGCGGGTGCGGTCGCCCGCTGCTCGGCCACCCGCTGGTTGGCCAGGTGCAGGACGGCCGGCCCGGCGACGCCTGCGCCCAGCATCGCGCCGATGGCGAGCCCGGTGAGCAGGCCGCGGGTGGTGCTGCGGCGGGGCGCCTCGACGGCGGCCGGGGCAGCAGCAGGCACGATGTCGGTGAGCTCGGTGGGCTGCGCGGGCTCGGTGGGCTGCGCGGGAATCTGCTGGGTGTGCTCGAGCGGGATCACCTGCGTGTCCTCGACGGGCACCCCCTGCGCCTCGGGCCGCGGCTGGGCCGGCACGGGTGCCGACGCGTCCGTGACGGCCTGACCGGTCTGGTCGCCGGTGGTCTCGTGGCGCTGCCAGAACCAGTCGTCGGACTCGGGGGCGTCCCATCCCTGGCTATCGCTGTTCATGCCTGCCAGTCAACGTCGAAAATCTTGGAAAACCCACTGTGCAGGCTGTGGGAAGCCTGTGAGCCGAGCCGCGCCGGCCCCCGGGGGCAGTTGCCGGCCGCTGGAAGAATGGCCCTCATGATTGTTCGGCCCCCTGCCACCCGATGGGTGCGTCCCCTGCTGATGGCCGTCGCCAGCGGCGTGGCGACGCTGGGCTGCTGGGCCTTCTTCGTCGACACCGAGCAGGGCCAGCGCATCGACACCCTCAGCTACCTGGGCGCGCAGATCGGCACCGAACGCGTCACCCCCACCTTCGAGTCGATCCTCGAAGTGGTCAGCGTGAGCGGACTGGCGCTGGTGATGGTGGCCGTCGCCCTCACCGCCCTGCTGCGGCGCCGCTGGCTGCTGGCGCTGGAGGCTGCCGTGGTGGTGGCCGCCGCCAACATCTCCACCCGGGTGCTCAAGTACCACGTGCTCGACCGGCCACTGCTGGTCGACTGGGAAGGGCTGCACCACAACACCTACCCCAGCGGGCACACGACGGCGGCCGCCTCCGCCATGGTCGCGGCCCTGCTCGTCGCACCGCGGGTGCTGCGCAGCCTGGTCGCGGTGATCGGAGCGACGGTGATGGTGGTCTTCGGCTACGGGACGCTGGCCGCCCGGTGGCACCGTCCCTCCGACGTGGTGGGCGCCTTCCTGGTCTGCTTCACCTGGGCCTTCGCGGCGCTGGCCGTCTCGGGGCTGCGGGAACGCCTGCTGCTGTCGCGCCTGCCGCGCCCGCGGCTGCGCCCGGCCTCGCGCGTGGTGCCCACCCTGATGCTGCTGGCCGGCGCCTTCGCCCTGGCCGTCGCGGGACTGTGCGCGCACCGGGTGTGGGACATCACCGGGATCTTCGTCACCACCCGCGCCGAGCAGCTCACCAGCTACCTGGGCGGTGCGGCGGGCATCTGCGGCGTCGCCTTCACCGGCATGGGCCTGCTGCTGCGCGGGGTGCAGAAGACAGACCTGCTCGCCGAGGACGCCGGCCGGCACGCGGAGACGTGGGCGGACGAGTACCACTCGGAGTGAGTGCCGCCACTGCCTCCACGCCAGGGCCAGTACCAGCTGCTCACCCCAGACGACGCATGGCACCGAAACCGCCGCCACCATCAATCCCCTTGACACAGATCACCCGAACAATGCCGATCACCCGAACAATGCCGAGTTGTATGCGATCGCTGGTTGTTCTCGGAGCTGTTCGAACCTAGGCTGTATACATGTCTACAGCGGTGGTGAGCATTCGGGTCGACGCCGAGGTGAAGGAGCGCCTCGACGCCCTCAGCGCGTCCACCGGCCGGCCTGCCGCCTACTACGTCCGTGAGGCCCTGCTGGAACACCTCGACGAACTGGAGTACGTCCACCAGTTGCGCGGCGAGGCCGAGGCCATCCGCCGCGGTGAGCTGCAGACCATCTCCAGTGACGACCTGTCCGCCGAACTCTTCTCATGACCTGGAAGGTCGAATACGGCCCCCGCGCCGCCAAGGCCATGCGCAAGCTCGACAAGTCCGTGGCGCGGCGGATCTTCGACAGTGTCGGGCACTTGGCCACTCTCGAAGACCCCACCGCCGGCTGCAAGGCCCTCACCGGTCCGATGGCGGGACTCTGGCGACTCCGTGTTGGCGACCACCGGGTGATCCTCGACATTCGACGTGGTGACGTTGTCATTGTCGCCCTCGACCTGGGGCATCGCTCCACCATCTACGTCGACTGACAACCGCACCTGCCGCCCTGGCCGCCGAGTGAGGGGCGCCCCTTCGCGATCAGCGGCGAGTCCGTTCGGCCCACGCCAATCCCTGCCGCGACGGTGAGGTGAACCACGACTGCCGGATCTGTCCACCGACAGCTGAACACGCCCTCGAATCCCCTTGGGGGTGTGGTCCCCGGGGGTTCTTCGCGCCAGTGTGGGAGGCATAGCGACTGCTGTCTCGGCTCTGACGAGCCACGGAAGGATCGATGATGACTCCCAAGCCCGACGAGTACACCCCCAAGTACCCGGCCCAGCCCGCCGCGGACAACCCCGTCACCCTCGACGACCCGACCGGCCAGGGCGGCGAGACCCACCAGCAGGCCACCGGCACCGACGATGTCCTGACCGACACCCAGGGCCACCCGGTCGCCACCAACCAGAACCAGGTGACCGCCGGCAACCGCGGCCCGGTCGCGCTGCAGGACCACATCTTTCGCGACAAGATCTTCCACTTCGACCACGAGCGCATCCCGGAGCGCGTCGTGCACGCTCGCGGCTCGGGCGCCCACGGCGTCTTCGATACCTACGAGAGCCTGTCCGAGCTGACCTGCGCCGACATCTTCCAGCGCGCCGGGGAGAAGACCGAGGTCTTCGTCCGCTTCTCCACCGTCGCCGGCAACAAGGGCTCCTTCGACCTGGCCCGCGACATCCGCGGCTTCGCGACGAAGTTCTACACGAAGGAGGGCAACTGGGACCTGGTGGGCAACAATGCCCCGGTCTTCTTCGTCCAGGACGCCTTCAAGTTCCCCGACCTGGTGCACGCGGTCAAGGAGGAGCCCGACCGTGGCTTCCCGCAGGCCCAGAGCGCCCATGACACCTTCTGGGACTTCGTCTCGCTGATGCCCGAGAGCACCCACACGGTGCTGTGGGCGATGAGCGACCGCGCCATCCCGCGCTCCTTCCGCTTCATGGAGGGCTTCGGCGTGCACACCTTCCGCTTCATCAACGAGGCAGGCGAGTCGCACTTCGTGAAGTTCCACTGGAAGCCGCTGCAGGGCATGCAGTCGGTCACCTGGCCCGAGGCGCTCAGCATCAACGGCGCCGATCCCGATTTCCACCGTCGCGACCTGTGGGACTCGATCAGCGCCGGCGACTTCCCCGAGTGGGAGCTGGGCGTGCAGGTCTTCGACGACGCCTTCGCCGACTCCTTCGACTTCGACATCCTCGACCCGACCAAGATCATCCCCGAGGAACTGGTTCCGGTGCGCCCGATCGGCAAGATGACGCTGAACCGCACCACCAGCAACCACTTCGAGGAGACCGAGCAGGTCGCCTTCATGACGCAGAACATCGTGCGCGGCATCGACTTCACCAATGACCCGCTGCTGCAGGGTCGCAACTTCAGCTACCTCGACACGCAGCTGAAGCGCCTGGGCTCGACCAACTTCACCCAGATCCCGGTCAATGCCCCCAAGTGCCCGATGCACAACTTCCACCGCGACGGCCACATGCAGACCCAGCAGCATGCCGGCCGCGCCAACTACGAGCCGAACTCGTGGACCGGCGACGACCGCGGCCCGCGCGAGAGCCCCGAGAAGGGCTACCAGCCCTTCCAGACCCCGGTCGACGGCACCATGCGCCAGACCCGTCCGGAGTCCTTCGCCGACCACTACTCGCAGGCACACCAGTTCTACGCCTCGCAGACCCCGGTGGAGCAGCAGCACATCGTCGACGCCTTCGTCTTCGAGCTGAGCAAGTGCGAGGTGCCGCAGATCCGCACCCGCATGCTGGGCAACCTGCGCAATGTGGACGAGAAGCTGGCCCAGCAGGTGGCCGACGGCCTGGCCATGGAGCTGCCGGAGGCCTCGAAGGCTGCGGTGGCCCCGCGCCACGACCTGGATCCGTCGCCGGCGCTGAGCATCCTCAAGAACGGCCCCAAGGACTTCGGCGGCCGCAAGCTGGGCCTGCTGGTGGGCGAGGGCACCGATGCCAAGCAGTTGAAGGCGCTGGTGGCCGAGGTCACCGGCGTGGGCGGGCAGGTGGAGGTCATCACCCCCGCCGTCGGCGGGGTGACCCTCTCCGACAGCGCCAAGCAGCCCGGCGGGCAGTTCATCAAGGGTGTGAAGGCGGCGCTCTACGACGCCGTCGCCGTGCTGGTCACCAAGGAGGCCGCGGCCACGCTTGCCGACATCCCGCAGGCGCGTGACTTCGTCACCGAGGCCCACGACAACTACAAGGTGAGCGGCTACACCGCCGATGCCTCGGCGCTGCTGGTGGCGGCCGGCGTCAAGCCCGACGAGGGCTGGGTGCTGCTGGAGGATCCGAAGGCGGCGGTCAAGGCCTTCGGCACCCTGCGCTTCTGGGAGCGCGACGTCACCGCACCTGCCAAGTGAGCTGGAACCATCGGCTGACGTGACCGTCGGTTGGCGGCGAGGCCCCGGGGAGTCCGACTCCAGTGA
>NZ_JBHWOO010000170.1:0-14579 GCF_043424415.1 Luteococcus sp.
GAGGGGCCGTCCACGGCGCCGATGAACACGGTGCCGTCGTCCTCGATGGAGATGTCCGCGCCGGTGTCCTCCTGGATCTGGTTGATCATCTTGCCCTTGGGGCCGATGACCTCGCCGATCTTGGAGACGGGCACGTTGACCGTGATGATCCGCGGGGCGTACTCGGACATCTCGTCCGGTGCATCGATCGCGGAGGCGATCACGTTGAGGATGGCCAGGCGGGCATCGCGGGCCTGGGCCAGGGCGGCGCCCAGGACCTCGGCGTCGATGCCGTCGAGCTTGGTGTCCAGCTGGATGGCCGTGACGAACTCGGAGGTGCCGGCGACCTTGAAGTCCATGTCGCCGAGCGCGTCCTCCGCGCCCAGGATGTCGGTCAGCGCGACGCTGGCCGGCTTGCCGTCGACCTCGCCGGTGATCAGGCCCATGGCGATGCCGGCCACCGGGGCGCGCAGCGGCACGCCGGCGTTGAGCATCGACAGGGTCGAGGCGCAGACCGAGCCCATGGAGGTCGAGCCGTTGGAGCTCAGGGCCTCAGAGACCTGGCGGATCGCGTAGGGGAACTCCTCGCGGGTGGGCAGCACCGGCTCGATCGCCCGCTCGGCCAGCGCCCCGTGGCCGATCTCGCGGCGCTTGGGTGAGCCGACCCGGCCGGTCTCACCGGTGGAGTAGGGCGGGAAGTTGTAGTTGTGCATGAAGCGCTTGCGCGTCACCGGGGACAGGGTGTCGAGCTGCAGGGCGGTGACGAACTCGGAGGTACCGGTGACCTTGAAGTCCATGTCACCCAGCGCGTCCTCGGCACCCAGGATGTCGGTGAGGGCGACGTACTGCACCTGGCCGTCGACCTCCTCGCTCATCAGGCCCATGGCGATGCCGGCCACGGGGGCCTTCAGCGGCACGCCGGCATTGAGCAGCGCCATGGTGGAGGCGCAGACCGAACCCATCGAGGTGGAGCCGTTGGAGCCCAGCGCCTCGGAGACCTGGCGGATCGCGTAGGGGAACTCCTGGCGCGGCGGGATCACGGGCACCAGGGCGCGCTCGGCGAGCGCACCGTGGCCGATCTCGCGACGCTTGGGCGAACCCACACGGCCGGTCTCGCCGGTCGAGTACGGCGGGAAGTTGTAGTTGTGCATGTAGCGCTTGGTGCGCTCGGGGCTCAGCGTGTCGAGCTTCTGCTCCATGTCGAGCATGTTCAGGGTGGTGACGCCCAGGATCTGGGTCTCGCCACGCTGGAACAGGGCCGAGCCGTGCACGCGCGGGATCACGCCGACCTCGGCCGACAGGGTGCGGATGTCGCGCACGCCACGGCCGTCGATGCGGACCTTCTCGGTGAGCGTGCGGTGGCGCACGATCTTCTTGGTCAGGGCCTTGAAGGCGGCCGAGACATCGGTGGGCGCGATCTGCTCATTGGCCTCGGTGACCTGCTGGCGCAGGGCGTGGGTGGCGTCGTCGCGCTCCTGCTTGCCGGCGATGGTCATCGCCTTGGCCAGCTCGTCCTTGATCGACTGCACGGCCTCCCAGGCCTCGTCGCTGTACTCCTTGAAGACCGGGAAGTCGAAGGTCTCCTTGGGCAGCTGGGCGGCCAGCTCGGACTGGGCATCGCACAGCGCCTTGATGAAGGGCTTCGCGGCGTCCAGGCCCTGGGCGACGACCTCCTCGGTGGGGGCGGTGGCGCCGCCGCGCACGAGCTCCCAGGTGGCCTCGGTGCCACCGGCCTCGACCATCATGATGGCGACGTCGCCATCGGGCAGGACCCGGCCGGCCACGGCCATGGAGAAGGTAGCCTGCTCCATCTGGTCGACGCTGGGGAAGCAGACCCACTGGTCACCGATCAGGGCGACGCGCACACCGCCGATCGGGCCCGAGAAGGGCAGCCCGGCGATCTGGGTGGACATCGAGGCGGCGTTGATGGCCACGACGTCGTAGTAGACCTGCGGGTTGAGGGCCATCACGGTGACGACGACCTGGACCTCGTTGCGCAGGCCCTTGACGAAGGACGGGCGCAGCGGGCGGTCGATCAGGCGACAGGCCAGGATGGCGCCCTCCGAGGGGCGGCCCTCACGACGAAAGAAGGAGCCGGGGATGCGTCCCGCGGCGTACATGCGCTCCTCGACGTCGACGGTCAGGGGGAAGAAGTCGATGGACTCACGCGGCGACTTCTGCGCGGTGGTGGCGCTCAGCAGCATGGTGTCGCCGTCCAGGTAGACGGCTGCGGCGCCGTCGGCCTGCTGGGCCAGCACGCCGGCCTCGAAACGGACGGTGTGCTTGCCGAAGGAGCCATTGTCGATGACGGCTTCGGCGAACTTCAGGTCGGGTCCCTCCATGGGGACTCCTTTCTCTTGGTGCAGGTCCACCCACACCCGGGGACAGCCTCGTGCTGTCGACGCGGCCTGCTGCCGGTCTTCGATCGAGGCCCACGGGGCGACGCACTCCTTGGGAGGGCGACCCGAGGGCCACTACCGAGGACCAGACGAGCGGGGCTCGGTGGTCTGGGTGGCCTGCGCAGGGGCAGTACGTGTTCAGTTCTTGCTGCGGGCCCGTGGGCCCATGGCCCCCAGCCTAGCGACCGCCCCCGACAAAAGGGGGCCGACGCGAGGACGCGGGGCCGGATGCACTGAGGGGGAGCGACCCGTCGGGCCACTCCCCCTCGATGACGTCTGCGATCAGCGGCGCAGGCCCAGACGGGCAATCAGCGCACGGTAGTGCTCGACATCGTTCTTCATGACGTAGTTCAGCAGACGGCGGCGCTGGCCGACCATCAGCATCAGGCCGCGACGGCTGTGGTGGTCACCCTTGTGCTGCTTCAGGTGCTCGGTGAGGTGGGAGATGCGCTTGGTCAGCAGCGCGATCTGCACGTCGGGGGAGCCGGTGTCGCCCGGGTGGGTCGCGTACTCTTCGACGATCTTCTTCTTCTGGGCAGCGTCCATGACGATGCTCCTCCTTCGGTTTCCCGTTGCGCGGCGCCCCTGGTGCCCGGTACCACTGGTACTGGAGTCCGGCACGTCTGGTGCCTGTGGAGCTCTTGCTGGGCCGCGGCCGACATGACGGCAGTCAGCCACTGTACCAGTCCGGTGCTCCCCCGCCCCAATTCCGGTCCCCCGGGTCGCAGCTCCGTGCCGGATGGGCTGGGCCCAACTACCCTGTGACACAGGAGGATCCGTCTTCGCAACCCGCCACGCACCGGTCGTGGCACCCCCAGGAGGAGCTGTCATGAGCGAAATCACCGCACGCCGAGCCGAGGAACGCGACCTGGAAGGGCTGCGCACGAACCAGACACGCCCCGAGATCGACCTGGTGGGAAGGCGCTACCAGGAGATGCAGGACGGAACCGGCATCTACGCCGTCGTCGAGCTGGACGGCAAGGTCGTCGGCAGCGGCTTCCTCGACTACGTCGACGAGGAACTGCAGCCCGAGATCAAGAACCTGTGGATCTACCCCGAGCACCGCCGCGCCGGTGCCGCCCACACCCTGTGGACCTGGCTGGAGGAGCAGGCCCGCGAGGCCGGCCACGAGAAGGTCTACCTGTCGGTCTCGCCCGACAATGCCAAGGCGATCTCGCTGTTCCTGCAGCTGGGTTATGCCCCCACCGGGAACCACCTGGTCATCGAGAACCCCGAGGAGCACGTGGTTGCCGATCCCGACCAGATCAGCAACCACTACGCGATCTATCGCAAGTCGCTGCGCGCCTACTGATCCGGCAGGCTGCGGCCTGCACCTGCATGCCACTTGCGGAAGGGCGGTGTGAGCTGTTCCACACCAGCCCCCCCCGCCCTTCCGCCTGTCAGCAGGGAGGTCTAGCGTTGGAGCCGGCCCGGGACCACAGACCAGGAATCCCGGGGAATCAGGAGACGAGGCAATGACGCAGCGACTCGAGGCCCTTCGCCGGATGCGCGAACAGGCCCTCGCCGGAGGCGGTCCAGACAGGATCGACGCCCAGCACGCCAAGGGGAAGATGACCGCCCGGGAGCGGCTCTCCTTCCTGCTGGACGAGGCCTCCTTCCAGGAACTCGGCGCACTGGCGACCCACAACACCACCGACTTCGGCATGGGGGACAAGCGCTTCCCCGGCGACGGCGTGATCACCGGCTTCGGCAAGATCAACGGCCGGCGGGTGGCGGTCTTCGCCCAGGACTTCACCGTCCTGGGGGGCTCCTTCAGCGAGGTGCAGGCCCAGAAGATCAGCCGGATCCAGGACCTCGCGCTAGAGGCAGGCGTGCCCCTGGTGGGGCTCAACGACTCGGGGGGCGCCCGCGTCCAGGAGGGCGTGCGCTCCCTGGCCGCCTATGGCGAGGTCTTCTACCGCAATGTGGCCGCATCCGGGGTGATCCCGCAGATCAGCCTGATCATGGGCCCCTGCGCCGGCGGCGCCGTCTACTCCCCCGCACTGACCGACTTCACCGTGATGGTGGAGACGACCTCCAACATGTTCCTGACCGGCCCCGAGGTGATCAAGGCCGTCACTGGCGAGCAGGTCAGTGCCGAGGACCTCGGCGGCTCCTTCGTGCACAACGGACGCTCCGGCGTCGCCCAGCTCAGCGCGGCCAACGAACAGGCAGCCATCGAGATGGTCAAGCGGCTGCTCAGCTACCTGCCGCAGAACAACACCGAGGACGCCCCCTCCGTCGTTGGCTATGACTCGCCCGACCGGATGGACGAGATGCTCAACACGATCGTCCCCGAGGACGACACCACCGCCTATGACATGCGGCTGGTGCTGGACAGCATCTTCGACTCCGGTTCGGTGATGCAGGTGCACGAGCAGTGGGCCGCCAATGCCATCTGCGCCTTCGCGCGGCTCGACGGGCACTCGGTGGGCATCATCGCCAACCAGCCGACCGTGATGAGCGGCTGCCTCGACATCGACTCCTCGGACAAGATCAGCCGGCACATCCGCATCTGCGACATGTTCAACATCCCGATCGTCACCTTCGTCGACTGCCCCGGCTACCTGCCCGGCGTGCAGCAGGAGTACGCGGGCGTGATCCGGCACGGCGCCAAGGTCATCTACTCCTACTGCCAGGCCACCGTCCCGAAGATGAGCGTGGTGACCCGCAAGGCCATCGGCGGCTCCTATGTGGCGCTCAGCTCGCGGCAGATGGGCAATGACATCGCCTTCGCCTGGCCCACCGCCCAGATCGCGGTGATGGGTGCCGAGGGGGCGGCCCGGCTGCTGAACCGTCGCGAGATCCAGAACGCCGAGGACCCCGCCGCCGTGGAACAGCACTTCGTCGAGGAGTACCGCGAGAAGTTCTTCAATCCCTACCGCGCCGCGGATGTCGGCCAGATCGACGAGGTCATCGAACCCGCCGAGACCCGCCCCCGCCTGATCCGTGCCCTGGAGGTCTTGCGCACCAAGGTGCAGAGCAATGTCCCCAAGAAGCACGGCCTCTTCCCGGTGTAGGTGACTGATCATGGAGAACCTTGCCTGGGGACTCGAGATGACCGTGGTGGGCATGGGCGTGGTCTTCGGCCTGCTGGTGCTGCTGATGGGCGTGCTCTTCCTGATGGGGCGGCTCGACAAGGAGCCGGCACCCGCCCAGCCCCTGCCTGCCAGCGACGACCCGCCGCCGCTCGCCCCCGATTCCACCGCCACCACTGACACGACGGCCGAGGCCGTCCCGGTCGTCGACTTCCTCACCGACGACCTCACCGTCGAACAGGCGGCCGCGGTCACCCTGGCCGTGGTGACCCACCTCGAGGTGCGCCGCCAGCAGGCAGCCCCCGAGACACGAACCCATGCCCCCGGCAGCCAGATCCACACCAGCCGGTGGGTGTCGGTTGGCCGCGGCAGCCAGAACCAGTCCTGGAGAAGGAGGTAGGCCATGCGTCGCTACACCATGTCGATCAATGGCGAAGACCACGAGGTGGACGTCGAGGAGGTCACCTCCAACAGCTTCCGCGTGCAGATCGCCGGGCGCACCATCGACGTCAAGCTGCGCGACCACCAGGACCTGGCGCAGGCCATGATCACCCCGAAGGTGGAGGTTGCGCACGGGCACACCATCCTACCCGCCAGCCCCTCCACCGCACCGCGGGTGACCCAGCACACACCTGCACCGGCCCCGGCCCCGAGCGCTGCCGTCCAGGCATCGGCACCCGTGGGTGGAGGAGGCGCGGGCAACATGACGGCCCCGATGCCCGGCGTCGTGCTCTCGGTTTCCGCCAAGCCCGGCCAGAGCGTCAAGCGGGGCGATCCCCTGCTGGTGCTCGAGGCCATGAAGATGAAGAACGAACTGCGCGCGCAGCGTGACGGGACCGTGGCCTCCGTACCGGTCGAGGCCGGCGCCCAGGTGGCCTTCGGGGACGTCCTGGTGGTGTTCGAACCATGACCGGCGCCGCAGCCACCCTGGCGCTGCTGCCACTGGAGTCGACCATCGACCTGCTGATGCGCGGCATCACCAATGTCACCTGGCAGTCGGTGGTGATGATGCTCGTCGGCTGCCTGCTGATCGGCCTGGCGGTGGTCAAGGAGTACGAGCCGCTGCTGCTGTTGCCGATCGGCGCAGGCTGCCTGCTGACCAACCTGCCGCTGTCCCCACTGGTGGGCGACGAGGGCATGCTGACGGTCCTGCGCCACGCCGGCGTCGACAACGAGCTCTTCCCGCTGCTGATCTTCATCGGCATCGGCGCCATGACCGACTTCGGGCCCCTGCTGGAGAACCCGAAGATGGTGCTGCTGGGTGCTGCCGGCCAGTTCGGCATCTTCCTGACGCTGATCCTCGCGGCACTGCTCGGCTTCAGCCGCAACGAGGCCGCCAGCATCGGCATCATCGGCGCCATCGACGGCCCCACCTCGATCTATGTGAGCCGTCAGTTGGCGCCGCAGCTGTTGGCCCCGATCACGGTGGCGGCCTATTCGTACATGTCGCTGGTCCCGATCATCATGCCGCCGATCATGCGGGCGTTGACCACCGAGAAGGAACGCGCCATCCGGATGCCCTACTCGCAGCGCGTGATCAGCAAGCGCACCCGCGTGCTCTTCCCGATCGTGGTGACGGTCGTGGTCGGTGTCCTGGTTCCCTTCGCCACGCCGCTGATCGGCATGTTGATGTTCGGCAACCTGATGCGCGAGTCGGGCGTCGTCGAACGCCTGGTGGGGGCCTCGTCGAACGAGATCGCCAATGCCGTGACCCTCTTCCTGGGTCTGGCCATCGGCTCCACGATGGTGGGCTCGTCCTTCCTGAAGATCTCCACCCTGATGATCCTGGTGCTGGGCCTGCTGGCCTTCTGCCTGGACACCGCGGCCGGCGTGCTCTTCGGCAAGCTGCTGAACGTGTTGTCCGGCGGGAAGTTCAACCCGCTGATCGGTGCTGCCGGGATCTCGGCCTTCCCGATGGCGGCACGCGTGGTGCAGAAGGAGGCCTCGCGGGCCGACTTCGAGAACTTCATCCTGATGCACGCGATGGGAGCCAATGCGGCAGGCCAGGTGGCCTCCACCGTCGCCGGCGGCGTGCTGCTGGCCCTGATGGGCACCGCCTGATCCCAGGCCCCGTCGGGCACAACCCGGCTCCTGCGCCACGGCTGCCGTTCGATGGTCACCATCGGACGGCAGCCGTGGCACGTCCGGGCGCCGATGCTGCTGGGTGGGATTTCACAGGCCACCAGTTCGTTCATTCGCCGTGGCACTGGACCTCCACGGATGTACCATGGCGGGCAAGATTTCCTCATGACGCCTGAGGGTCCACCCCTCGACGCCCCTGCTCAACGGTGAGTACACCGGCGGACACGAGACGGCTCACGACAGGTGACCCGGCGGCGTCCGCCCAGTCACGGGCAGAGGAGGACGATGGCATGCCCACCGCCCACGATGAACCCGCCCACAGCACCAGCCAGCATCCGCACCCTGACCCGCACGTGGTCATCGTCCCCGACGACATCAGCTCCATCACCGGCCCCCACCCCGACCAGTCCTCCCAGCCCGACCCGGTCACCACCGCCCTCGTCGAGACCGAGACCGCGGTGCCGGATGCCATCGACCACCCCGACCCGGGCCGTCCCCGCCGACGCCGCGGTCTCGCCCTGGCCGGCCTCCTGCTGCTGGCAGCGGCCGGGGCCCTGGTTGCCTTCCCGCCGCCGGCCTTGGCGCACGGACAGTTGCTGGCAATCACCCTGCTGGTGTTCATCTTCGGCATCTCGATGTGGCGCGACATCAGCATGGGCGTGGTCGCCTTCCCGGTCGCCTTCATCTCCGGCACCCTCCACTTCGACGTCCCGCCGCCGAGATCAGCAAGGGCTTCCCGGGGGCGCTTGTCACCACGCTGATCGGCGTCACCTACATGTTCGGCGTGGCGCGCACCAATGGCACAATCCAGCAGATCGTGCGCTCGCTGGTCAGGCTGGTGCACGGCAAGGTGTCACTGATCCCCTGGGTCTTCTTCATGCTGGCCGCCGCCATCACCGCTTCGGGCGCGCTCTCGCTGGCCACCTACTCCATCCTGATCCCACTGGGGTTGTCCTTCGCCCGCTCCCACAAGGTCAGCCCACTGGTGATGGGCCTGTCGATCCTCAACGGCACCAATGCCGGAGGATTCTCCCCCATCGCCATCTACTGGGTGATCGTCGACAACGTGCTGGTGGACAACGGCATCCACGTCCAGCCGATGCCGGTCTTCTGGTGGACCTTCGTGGTGAACGTGCTGCTCAACATCGGCGCCTGCCTGCTCTTCTCGGGACGCAATGGAGACCGCTTGGGCCTCACCCCGACGCGCACCACCGGGGAGGGTCTGGAGGGCAACTCCTCCGTGGACGGCCAGCGCTGGACCTGGTAGTAGCTGCTGACCATGGCGCTGTTCGCGGCCATGGTCGTCGGGGCCGTCTTCTTCCACCTCGACGTGGGCTACACGGCCTTCTGCATCGCCCTGGTGCTCGCCGTGATCGACCCCGCCGCCGGCAAGGAGGGCACCAAGGAGATCGGCTGGGGCGTCGTGCTGCTGATTGCCGGCATCGTCACCTTCATCAACATGTTGGAGACCGCCGGGATCGTCACCCTGGTGGCCAACAACGTCGCCCACATCGGCACACCCCTGCTGGCGGCCCTGCTGATGCTGGTCGTGGCGGCCCTCACCTCGGCCTTCGCCTCGACCAATGTCATGTTCGTGGTGCTGGTGCCGCTCGCCGCACCGCTGCTGCTCACCGGGCGGGTGGAGCTGCTCGGCTTCGTCATCGCACTGTGCCTGTCGGCCTCCACCGTGGACTCGAGCCCCTTCTCCACGGCCGGTGCGCTCATGCTGGCCAATACCGAGCAATACCTCTACGACCGGACCATCAAGTGGCTGATGACCTGGGCCTTCAGCATGATCGTCATCGCGCCGGTGAGCACCTGGCTGGCCTTCCTGGTCCTGTGACCGCCTGCGCGCGACGAGCGGGACCGGCGCAGGTCAGGGCCTGGCGCCCAGCAGTTCGCGGGTCCGCTCGACGTCCTGGGCCATCTGCTCGACCAGGGCCTCGATGCCGGTGAAGGTGATCTGCCCGCGCAGCCGGGCGACGAAGTCGACGGCGATCTCGGTGCCGTACAGCTCCAGGTCCGTGCGGTCCAGCACATAGGTCTCGACGCGCCGCTCGAGGCCCTGGAAGGTCGGATTGCTGCCCACCGAGATCGCGGCCGGCATCGGCTGCGCGTCCGGGTCCCCCAGACAGGTCAGCCAGCCGGCGTAGACGCCGTCGAGGGGTGTGGCCATGTCCGGGGCCACCGGCAGGTTGGCCGTCGGGAAGCCGAGCTCGCGTCCGCGCTGGTCGCCCACCACCACAACGCCCTGCACGCGGAAGGGGCGGCCCAGGTGGGTGGCGGCCAGCTCGACGTCGCCGATGGACAATGCCTCGCGCACGGCGGTGGAACAGGTGGTCTGGCCCTCGACGCCCAGCAGGTCCATCGCCTCCACCTGGAAGCGACCGGATCCCAGCTCGCGCAAGGTGTCGACGGTGCCGCCAGCGCGGTAGCCGAAGCGGAAGTTGGTGCCCACCACCACGT
This sequence comes from Luteococcus sp., assembly GCF_043424415.1. Lineage (NCBI taxonomy): Bacteria > Bacillati > Actinomycetota > Actinomycetes > Propionibacteriales > Propionibacteriaceae > Luteococcus > Luteococcus sp. Next base: position 9,965 of record NZ_JBHWOO010000170.1, read on the forward strand.
GGGAGGGGTCCAGCGGCAGCAGGATCCGCTGGACGAACTCCTCCGGGCTCCAGGTGGACACGTCGCGGGTGAACTGCACCACCCGCACCTCGCTGGCCCCGGCGCGCTTGAGCAGCGCCAGGCGCGTGGGAAGGTCGGTCAGCAGCCGCGGGGCACCCTCGGGGCGCAGCACCTGCATCGGGTGCGGCCAGAAGGTCACCACGACCAAGGGCTCGTCGGGCGCCAAGGAGTGGGCGTGACGCAGCACCTCGACGTGCCCGGAGTGCACCCCGTCGAAATTGCCGATCGCCACCACGTTCGAACCCACGTCGCCACCTCATCCCCGACCAGCCGCACACCGCGTGCAGACTGCGCGACGGAGTCTAGTTCGCCCCATGGACGCAGGTCATGTCGACGCGACGGGCGTGGCAGGCTCGATCCATCATGTCCTCGCCCGCCGTCCGCACCGGACTGTCCATCTCCGTTGCCACGGGGCTGTACGGGATCAGTTTCGGCGCCCTGGCCACCGCGGCGGGCCTGAGCGTGCTGCAGGCGCAGGCACTCAGCCTGCTGATGTTCACCGGCGGCTCCCAGTTCGCCTTCGTCGGGGCGCTGGGTGGTGGCGGCGCGGCTGCCCTGGTCTCGGCCAGCCTGCTGGGCCTGCGCAACATGGTCTACGGCGCGCAGATGAATGCCACCTTCGCCCCCACCGGCTGGCGACGCCTGCTCCAGGCGCACGTCACCATCGACGAGTCCGTCGCCACGGCGGCGGCCCAGGAGTCCCCGCGGGAGCAGTCGCTGGGCTTCTGGACCGCCGGGCTGGGCGTGTTCACCCTGTGGAACCTGTTCACGCTGGTGGGTGCCGTGGCCGGCAACAGCATGGGCGATCCGCGCCAGTGGGGCCTCGACGGTGCCGCCGTGGCTGCCTTCCTGGGCCTGCTGTGGCCGCGGTTGAAGGACCGCCAGGCGGTGGCCGTGGCGGTCGCCTCGGCCTTCGTCACCCTGTTGCTGGTTCCCGTGCTGCCCCAGGGCCTGCCGCTGCTGGTGGCGGCCGCGGTGGCTGCGGCCATGGCGCGGCTGCTCGGCCGCCGCGGGAGGGCCCGATGAGCCTGTGGTCCTGGGTGCTCGCCGCCAGCCTGGTGGCCTTCCTGACCAAGCTGGTCGGCTACCTGCTGCCCCGTCGCTGGCTGGACTCCCCTTCGGTACTGGCCACCATGTCGGCCATGACGGTCGGCCTGCTGGGCTCGCTGGTGGCGCTCAATGCCGTTGCTGCCGGGCAGGAACTCGTGCTGGACGCCCGGCTCGTGGCCCTGGCCGTCGCCGCACTGGCCCTGTGGCGCCGGGTGCCCTTCCTGGGCGTGGTCGTGCTGGGTGCGGCCGCCGCCGCACTGGTCCGGCTGGCCGGCCTGCCCTGAACGGGACTCAGGAGACGACTGCCACCGGGCGGGCCGTCCCGGGGTCCTCGTCGTCGGGCCGGTAGAGGGCCAACAGCTCCCCGTCGGGCGAGAGCACGCCGGTAGGGTTCGACGGGACGGCCAGGCCGTGCAGTGAGCGACCGAAGGAGACATGGCGTGCCTGCTCCTCGTCGAGGGTGACGACGGGGAAGCTCAGCCGGGCCGCCTCGGCCATCGACAGCAGTTCGGGCCGTTCGTCGGACTCCAGGTCCGCCACCGGCAGGTCCACCAGGTTGTAGCTGCCGATCCGGGTGCGGCGCAGGGCGGTGAGGTGGCCGCCCACCCCCAGCCCCTCGCCGAGGTCACGGGCCAGGGCCCGGATGTAGGTGCCGGAGCTGCACTCCACCTCGACGTCCACGTCCAGCACCCCGTCACCGGGACGCACGTCGAGGACCTCGTAGTGGCTCACCGTCACCGTGCGCGCCGTGAGCTCCACCTGCTGGCCGTCACGCACCAGCTTGTAGGCCCGCTGGCCGTTGACCTTGATGGCGCTCACCGAGCTGGGCACCTGCTGGATCTCGCCGCGGAAGGCGTCGAGCTGGGCCTCCACGGCAGCCCGGTCCAGCCCCGAGGCATCGGCCGTGGTGGTCAGCTCGCCCTCGGCGTCGTCGGTGGTGGTCGCCTGCCCCAGCCGGATCGTCGCCTCATAGCGCTTGTCGTGCAGGGCCAGGTGTCCCAGCAGGCGGGTGGCGCGGTTCACCCCCACCAGCAGCACGCCGGTGGCCATCGGGTCGAGGGTTCCGGCGTGGCCCACCTTGCGGGTGCCCATCAGCCGGCGGACCCGCCCCACCACCTGGTGGGAGGTCCAGCCCTGGGGCTTGTCGCAGACGAGCAGTCCTGAATCGGCGAAGGTCATGCCCCCATTGTGACCGACCGTTGCCACCGCGGCGTGCCACGATTCGGCACCCTTCCCGCCCGCTGGTGAGAAATTCCACCCAATTGCTTGTGCACTGCTTCACAACATGCCAGTCTCATCGCATCGAGCGCGCGGCACGGCCGTCGGACCCCCGGCTCGATGAGTGCCCTTGCCCACGACCCCGTGCCCGGGGCCCGAGACACCGTTGCACCCACGCATCCATCGCCACGAAGCGATGCGAGCGTGCCCACACAGGAGCTGCCATGACACACCCCCATACCCATGACGAGGTGGAGGCCCACCTCCCCGAGGACCACTGGCCGCTGCCCGAGCTCAGCCAGGTCGGTCCCGAACCCAGCATCGACGGGATCGACTTCGTGGCCGCCCAGGACTCCGCGGAGTACCGTGAGCTGCGCAAGTCCTTCACCAGCTTTGCCTTCCCCATGGTGGCCACCTTCGTCGGGGTCTACTTCGTCTTCGTGCTCGCCGCCACCTATGCCCCCGAGTTCATGGCCCGCAAGGTGGCCGGCTTCGTGACGATCGGCATCCTGTTCGGGCTGCTCAACTTCGCCACCACCTACCTGGTGACCTTCCTCTACGTCCGTCACGCCAACAAGAACCTCGATCCGCGCGCCGCCCGCCTGCGCACCCGCCTGGAGACGGAGGCCGTCCGATGAACCGCACTCTTCCCCTGCTCGAGACCGTCGGCAACCCGATCCTGAACATCTCGATCTTCGCCCTGTTCGTGATCGGCACCATGGCCGTGGTGATCAAGGTGACCCGCGACTCCGCCAAGAAGTCGACCGACTTCTACACCGGCGGCGGCGCCTTCTCCGGCCGGCAGAACGGCCTGGCCATCACCGGTGACTACCTGTCGGCGGCCGCCTTCCTGGGCGTCACCGGCGCGATCGCCGTCAACGGCTTCGACGGCTTCCTCTACTCCGTGGGCTTCTTCGTTGCCTGGATCATCGCCCTGCTGCTGGTGGCCGAGCCCCTGCGCAACACCGGCAAGTACACGATGGCCGACGTGATGAGCTTCCGGATGAACCAGAAGCCGGTGCGCACCGCGGCTGCTGCCTCCACCCTGACCATCAGTTTCGTCTACCTGCTGGCCCAGATGGCCGGCGCCGGGGGCCTGGTGGCCCTGCTGCTGGGCATCAGCTCCAAGAATGGTCAGAGCCTCGTGATCGCCCTGGTGGGCGCCATCATGATCGTCTACGTGCTCATCGGCGGCATGAAGGGCACCACCTGGGTGCAGATGATCAAGGCCGTGCTGCTGGTCAGCGGTGCAGGGATCATGTTCGCCTGGGTGATGGCCCTGCAGGGCTTCAACCTGTCGACGCTCTTCGGCAGCGCCGTCGCCACCCATCCCAAGGGTGAGCTGATCATGCAGCCGATGCTCCAGTACGGCGCGAACTTCTGGACCAAGCTCTCCTTCGTCTCGCTCGCCCTGGCGCTGGTCGCCGGCCCCTCGGGCCTGCCGCACGTGCTGATGCGCTTCTACACCGTCCCCACCGCCCAGGACGCGCGCAAGTCGGCCGTGTGGACCATCGGCCTGGTCGGCATCTTCTTCATCTTCACGCTCGTGCTCGGCTACGGCGCCGCCGCCCTGGTGGGTGCCGAGGCCATCGCCGCCGCCCCGGGCGGTCCGAATGCCGCCGCTCCCCTGCTGGCCCACCACCTGGGCGGCTCGGTCTTCATGGCGATCATCTCGGGCGTGGCCTTCGCCACCATCCTCGCCGTCGTCGCCGGCCTGACGATCACCGCGAGCGCCTCCTTCGCCCACGACATCTACAACAACGTGCTGCACGACGGAGAGGTCGACCCGGCCGACGAGGTGAAGGTGGCCCGCATCACCTCGGTGACCATCGGCATCCTCGCCGTGGTCGGCGGCATCTTCGCCAACGGCCAGAACATCGCCTTCCTGATCTCCCTGGCCTTCGGTGTGGCCGCCTCGGCCAACCTGCCCGCCATCTTGATGACGATGTACTGGCGCCGCTTCAACACCCGCGGTGCGGTCTGGTCCATCTATGCCGGCCTGGGCTCTGCGGTGCTGCTGATCATCTTCTCCACCTCGATCTCCGGCAGCCCGAAGGCCTTCTTCCCCGGGGCTGACTTCGCCCTCACCGAGCTGACCAATCCGACCATCATCAGCCTGCCGCTGGCCTTCGTGGCGGGCATCCTCGGCACCCTGACCGCCAAGGAGAAGGCGGACACCACGCTGCAGGCCGAGATGGAGGTCTGCTCGATGACCGGTATCGGCGCGGGCGGCGCGATCGCCCACTGATCCATGGCCCTGCTCGCACGAGGCCCCCGGCACCAGTCT
>NZ_JBHWOO010000171.1:0-2535 GCF_043424415.1 Luteococcus sp.
CTCACCACGGTCATCTCCAGCACGGTGGACCGCTGGGACGCGGACGAGGCCGCCAGTCGCATCGAGCTGTTCGTGGGCCGCGACCTGCAGTTCATCAGGATCAACGGCACCATCGTCGGTGCGCTGGCGGGCCTCGCGATCCACGCGGTCAGCCAACTGGTCTGAGGCCTCAGCCGGGCAGCAGCCAGTCGTTGGGGCTGAACAGCTCGAAGTGGATCGACTCCTCGTCGACGCCCCGCTCGGCCAGCTGGCCGCGGACCGCCTGCAGGAAGGAGTTGGAGCCACACAGGTAGTAGCTGGCGCCCTCGGGCAGGTCCTGGTCTGCCAGGTCCATGTGGCCGGCCAGGGCGGGCTCGGTGGCGTGATGGGAGAACCACAGCTGCATCGAGCCGTTGGGCATCTCCTCGACGGCTGCGCGCAGTTCGTCGACCAGCGGCGCGTCCTCGGCGTCGGTGTCGGCGTGCAGCACCCGCACGGTGCGCTGGCTGCCGCTCTGGGACAGGTAGTTGGCCATGCCGAGCATCGGGGTGGCGCCGATGCCGGCGCTGATGAGCACCACCGGGTTGTCGGCGGTGGTGTCGAGGACCAGGTCGCCGGCGGGCAGGCTGAGCTCCAGCTCGTCGCCGGCCTTCAGCCCATCGATGATCGAGGCCGAGACCTCGCCGACCGGGCTGCCCGCCTCATCGATCTTCTTGACCGTGATCTGCCAGGCATGGGAGCCGGGGGCATTGCACAGACTGTACTGGCGCAGCTGCCCGGCGCCGTCGGCCATGGTGCGACGCACCGAGGTGTACTGGCCAGGCTTGAACGCCGGCAACGGCTTCTCGCCGTCGCGGGCGACGATGGTGAAGGTGGCGATCCTGTCATTGCGGTCGATACGCTCGCTGACCCTGGCGGTGAAGAAGACATCTCCGGGCTCGACGCCGAGCTCGTGGTACTGCGTGCTCTCGAAGGCGACCAAGGTCTTGGCCATGCTCCAGTAGACGGCGTCCCAGGCCTCGGCGACCGGGGCGGTGACGACATCGGCACCGAGCACCTCGACGATGGCAGCCATCAGGTGGTCGTGGACGATCTGGTACTGGTCCTCGGTGATTCCCAGGCTGACGTGCTTGTGGCCGATGCGGCTGAGCAGGGCGTCCGGCGAGGGGGCCCGGTCGTCCACCAGCAGGGTGGCGTAGGTGGCGACTGATGCGGCCAGGGCTCGCTGCTGGGCGCCCTGGGCCTGGTTGCCGCGGTTGAAGGTGTCGCGCAGCAGTTCTGGCTCGGCGGCGAACATGCGGCGGTAGAAATTGGGCGCGATCTCGTCGATCTTCGAACCGACCAGCGGCAGCGTCTGGCGCACCGTCTTGGCGTGTTCGGCGGAGATCTCATGGGTGGTGAACTCGCTCATCTGTCGCTCCTCGGGTTGACTGGTCTCGAGATTATCATTGACACGGAAACTGCCATGTTTTTCGGCGGTGGCGTGCCCGGATGACGGGCAGGTGACGACTCAGCAAATTCTTGGCCCAAGGTCCGCCAGCCGCTGCGGCAGCAGCCAGCCCTGCCTAGGATCGATCCAGGCGCGCCTGCGCCCGGATGCCATCGGGAAGAGGACATGCCGAACACCAGCCACTACCGCCAGTACATCGACCGTCTTCGGGCAGAGGGCTACACGGTGCTGCCCGACATTGCCGGGAGCGATCCCGACCTCATCGATCCCGGGGGCTCGGCCGTCGAGACCTGGCGCGAGGACTATCCCTACGAGGAGCGGATGGGCCGCGACGAGTACGAGGAGGAGAAGTACGCGTTGCAGGTGGAACTGCTCAAGTTCCAGTACTGGACCCAGGACAATGACCTCAAGCACATCGTGCTCTTCGAGGGCCGCGACGCCGCAGGCAAGGGTGGCACGATCAAGCGCTTCGAGGAGCACCTCAACCCGCGGTACCTGCACACCGTGGCGCTGACCAAGCCGAGCAACCGCGAGCTTCACCAGTGGTACTTCCAGCGCTACATCAACCACTTCCCCACCGCCGGTGAGATCGTGTTGTTCGACCGCTCCTGGTACAACCGGGCCGGCGTCGAGCGGGTGATGGGCTTCTGCGAGGAGGAGGAGTACCAGCAGTTCCTGGTGCAGGCTCCCCTGCTGGAGAAGATGATCACCAATGCCGGCATCTCGCTGACCAAGTTCTGGTTCTCGGTGACCCAGCACGAACAGCGCACCCGCTTCGCGATCCGCCAGCTCGACCCGGTGCGCCAGTGGAAGCTCTCCCCAATGGACATCGAGAGCCTCGACAAGTGGGATGACTACGGGGCTGCCAAGGACGCCATGTTCGCAGCGACCGACACCGACTACGCCCCCTGGTGGAGCATCAAGAGCAATGACAAGAAGCGCGCCCGCATCAATGCGATGCGCTTCTTCCTCAACCAGTTCGACTATGACGGCAAGGACACCTCGGTGGTGCACGAGCCCGACCCGCTGATCGTCACCCGAGGACGCGAGACGATTGGCTGAACCTGACCTCGCGCTGGCTCGCACTGACGGGCCGGCCATGAGCA
>NZ_JBHWOO010000172.1:0-2609 GCF_043424415.1 Luteococcus sp.
GCTGCGCTACCGGGCACTGGGCCATCGCGCAGACCTCTGGTACGACCCGCTGGGCACCCACGACCAGTGGGGGGAGGGCTGTCCGCCGGGGGCACTGGTCGAGTGGGCCGCGGAGGTGCTCGACCTGCGCTGCCCCGAGCACTGCCGGGCCGACCACACCCACCGCCCTCTCAGCACCTGACGTCCACCCGCGACTGCAACCTGCCGACCGACCTCCCGCTCGACCCACCCCGAACCGAAGGAAGACCCACATGACCCACCGCATCGCCGCAGGGCTGTTGGCCCTGGCGCTCCCGGGCATCGCCCTCACCACGGCCCCCACCCGGGCCGCCGCCGCGCCTGCTCCGGCGGCCGCCATCACGTGGTCCCCCTGCGCCGACGGCCAAGACGAGTGCGGCACCGTGTCCGTGCCGCTGGACAAGGACGACCTGGGCGGCGCCCGGGTACGCCTGGCACTGCGCCGGCACCGCGCGGAGGTACCTGGACAGCGTCTCGGAGTGCTGTTCATCAACCCAGGCGGCCCCGGCGGCTCGGGCCAGGAGATCGTCCAGCGCGCTCCCTTGCTGCTCTCCCAGGAGGTGCGCGACCGCTTCGACCTGATCGGTATGGACCCCCGGGGCACCAACGAGAGCAGCCCGGTGGGCTGCTATGCCGACCCGGCCTTGCGCGAGGCCGACCTGCCCGCTCTGATGACCGCCGCACCGCTGCCCGGAGCGGAGCAACCGCTGGTGGATGCCACCCGTCGCCTCGCCCGGGCCTGTGCGACCACCCCCTTGGCCGCCGCGATGTCCACCAGCGAGGTGGCCCGCGACATGGACCGGGTGCGCGACGCCCTGGGGGAGCGGCAGATCAGTTATCTCGGCTGGTCGTACGGCACCTACCTGGGCCAGACCTATGCGTCGATGTACCCCAACCGGCTGCGAGCGATGGTGCTGGACGGCGTCGTCGACGCGGAGGCCTGGCGCGGTTCGCCACGCACCGCGCACGTCCCGGTCACGTTGCGCACCGGCGGTCCGAAGGCCACCCAGACGGCGCTGTCCGACATCCTCGCCGCCTGCGAGCAGGCCGGCCCTGATGCCTGCGGGGTCGCCACGCCCCGGAAACTGCTTGCCGAGGTGGTGACCAGGCTGCGGCGTGAACCCCTCCTCGTCACCGACGCGGACGGCAGCTTCGAGCTCACCCTCGGCATGCTGCTGCAGGACCTGCGGATGGCGCTGCACGAGCCCGAGGGCGCGGCAGCCGTGCCGGCGATCATCGAGGGCGTCCACCAGATGGTCTTCTCACCGGCGAGCACTGGCGGCGCCACTCCCGACCTGCGCAAGGCTCCCAGGGTGGTGCGCCAGGCCGTGACCCGGAAGGAGCAGGTGCCCTTCGTTGGCCAAGGGTTGCAGGGGTCGGCCGCACCCGGCAACGAGTTCGAGCTCGCCGCCGCCGTGATGTGCAGCGATTCCGCCAACCCCCGGTCCCCGCAGCGCTGGCGCCAGCTGGCCGCGCGACAGTCGGGTGGCCTGTTCGGCCCCTACTGGCTCTACCAGTCGCTCAGTTGCGCCACACAGGACTGGACGGCAGTCGACGAGGACGCCTGGCGAGGTCCCTTCGCCTCCACCACTCATGCGCCGATCCTCGTGGTGGGCAGCACCCACGACCCGGCGACCGGTCTGGACGCTGCCCGTGCGGTGGCTGCCCGCAGCGCCTCCGCGCGTCTGCTGGTCTCGACCAACTGGGGCCACACCGCCTACGGACTGTCCACCTGTGCCAGCACGGCCATGGACCGGGCGCTGCTCGACCGCAGCCTGCCGGCACCGGGGACCGTGTGCAAGGGGGACTTCGTCCCCTTCTCCTGAACCACCGGGGGACGGGCAGTGCCCCGCAGCCCGTCGCACGACGGCTGCGGAGCTCGTCGGGGTAGGATTGGCAGGATTGCTCGACGTGTCGGTGCGGCCCCGGAGCCGCGCCGACAGGACCGGGCGGAACCATCCGCGCAGTGAGGATCCCGATGACCGACATTCCCCAGGGCCCCGGCGACGACCAGGCCAATTCCGACGACCTCTCGCCCGTCGAGGCGATCATGGCCGAGGACGGCAAGGCGCTGGCCGAGGGCGAGATCAGCACCGTCGACGAGATCGCCGCCCCGGCCCAGGCCCGCACCCAGCCGATCGACCTGAACGACGAGATCCAGAAGTCCTACCTGGACTACGCGATGAGTGTCATCGTCGGACGTGCCCTTCCTGACGTGCGCGACGGCCTCAAGCCCGTGCACCGGCGCGTGCTGTACGCCATGTACGACGGCGGCTACCGTCCCGACCGCGGTTGGAACAAGTGCTCCCGCGTCGTCGGTGAGGTGATGGGCAAGTACCACCCCCACGGCGACTCGGCTATTTACGACACCATGGTGCGCCTGGCGCAGCCCTGGGTGATGCGCGCGCCGCTGATCAACGGGCAGGGCAACTTCGGCTCCCCGGGCAACGACCCGGCCGCCGCGATGCGTTACACCGAGTGCAAGATGGCGCCGATGGCGATGGAGATGGTCCGCGAGATCGACCAGGACACCGTCGACTTCCGCCCCAACTACGACAACCGTGAGATGGAGCCGGTGGTCCTGCCGGCGC
>NZ_JBHWOO010000173.1:0-7343 GCF_043424415.1 Luteococcus sp.
GGTCCCCAGCTGGGGATCGGGGCCGAAGCCGCTCTGCCGTCGGGCCGCAGGTCCCCAGCCGACATGGCAGGCTGGAGGTCTTCGACCGAGGAGGACACGTGGACACCCGACGCCTGGCCCTGGACCTGGCCACCGAGCACGACCTGCACGCCGTGGCGGTGGTCGTCGAGGGCGACCATGACGCCGAGCGGCACGCCCGGCTGCTGGCCGAGGCCGTCGACGAGGTGCAGGGCCTCTGCCAGGCCCACGACTGGCCCGTGTGGTGGCTGGAACGCGACGACGATGGCGCCGTGCTGGTGGTCAACGGGCTGGCGATGGACATCAAGCAGGCCCTGGTGGAGCTGGAGGACGAGCATCCGCTGGGTCCCTGGTGGAACCTCGACCTGGTCACCGTGCTCCCCGACGGCAAGCCGGGGGAGTGGCACCGGAGCCCCATGCGCCCCGAACCGCGCCAGCCCCGCCCACTCGATCAGCTGGCTCCGGCGCTGGCCGAGCTCGACGACTGAACAGCCCGGCCCCAGGTCGGGCGACGGCCTGCCCCCAACGAGGGGGGGGACGGGCCGTCACGGTGATTGTCGGCAGCTCGCCCTTGACCGGCCGTGACCGACGATGAACCGCAGCCGGGCCTCGTCCAAGGCCTTCAGATTGGCCGATGACAGCATCCCAGCATCGGCGACCACGATCACATCGGCCAGGTGATGGCGGGCCTGGAAGGCTTCGAGGGTGGGGATGATGGTCTGGGTTTCGGCCAAGTTCGGTTCCCAGGAGCCGATCTCCAGCGGAAAGCCCTGCCGGTCGACGAGCAGGCCGACGAGGATCTGCGGATCGGCCCGGCACTCTTTCGAGTACCCGACCTGGCGCAACTCGTCCTCGTCTTCGGCCTCGAAGTACAGGGTCGTGACGTCGTAGAGCGCCAAGGCTGCATCCCCATGCTGGGCGGCGTGCTGGTAGCAGGCGGTGGCCAGCTGGTCGCGATAGCCTCGCTCCGCGATCCGTCGCAAACACCGGTGCATCGTGGAGCGGTGCACCGGCGTGATGCCCAGGTCAGCCAGGACCCGGGCCCTGTCCAGCATCGAGATCGGCTCGACGATCCTGGCCAGCACGAGCTGGAAGAAGGCCTCATCACGGACCTGCTCGAAGCCCAGCGCGGACCATGCCGTCTGGATCGCCTCGACCAGTACCGCTGGTCGGCTGCCCGTGACCACCGCTGATTGCATGGCTGTAGGGCCGCCGAAGTCCAGCATCACTTGGTCTGGAGCGGTCAGTTTCGCCCGGCCGGCGGTCATCAGCGCGGCCAGTTCGGCCTCGTCATGGGCGCAGCCGAGATGCTCCACGATCCGGCGAACACCACCAGCCTTGTCCACGATATGCACCGCAGTCGCGCCCGAAGCAGTCTTCACCTTGAGCAGATGTGTCCCGCGTCAAGTAGTTGGCAGGATTTCGGGCTCGGGAAAGGTGGGGATCGCGGGATCGGCCAGGCCGCAGTGGACCTGTGAGGGCCGGTTCCAGGCCAAGGGCTCGTGGGGTCGGATGGTGTTGAACTCAGCCCGGTAGGCATCGGCCTCTCGGACGAGGTCGAGAGCATCGTCGATCTGTTCGCGGTAGAGACGCTCGTACTTCAGGCTCTGGAAGGCCCGTTCACGGACCCGGGCCTTCACCCCGGATCGTGGACACGGTGGTGGTTGATTACGCTGCGGTTGGCAGCGTAGCGGCCCGGAGGGCCTCGTAAGTGTTCGGGGACAGGTAGCCGCACCAAGAATGGCGACGGCGGGTGTTGTAGCGGGTGACCCAGCGAAAGACCTGACGGCGACACAACTGCGGCCCAGCGAACGTGGCCTGCGCGGCGAGGAGTTCGCGTTGGAGGGTGGCGTTGAACGACTCGGCCAGACTGTTGTCGGAGCTCGTCCCCACGGCCCCCATCGACTGGGTCACCCCGAGACCCTTGCAGAGTTTGGCGTAGGCCTTCGAGGTGTAGACGGCAGGTTCAGCGGGTGGACGCAGCAGAGGCAGAACCCGAGGAACGGCCTTAGCCAGCGCCCACTTGGGGAGGTGACGGCAGGACGAGAAGCGGACCGAGGAACCAAGATGCTCCTAACACCCGCTCTGCAGGGCAAGCACCCGCCGGACGACGGGGTGGCGAATCCGTTCGAAGGCACTGCGGTACGGGCCGCTGATCCCGACAGCTTGGCACCACAAATGCACGAGCTCGCCGGCGTCGCGTTCGTCGCGGGCCAGGACGAAGGGCTGGACAATGTCGAGGCCGTCGTCGGCTTCGCGACAGTTGCCGGATCGCCAGTTGCTGCCTTCCAGTTGCCGCGCGGCTTGGGCGAGGGCGATGCCGGCCCGCCACAGGTCGAGCGCCTCGTTGCCGGCGAGCTCGTGCCCCATGATCCTCACTTGCTCGCCGGTGAGCAGGCGGGTGAAGTGTTCGGTGCGCACCGACGATCTGGTGCGCACCGCGCCGGGGACGGCCTTGTTGTTCCAGTCGGCCAGGTAGGTCTCGTGCCACTCACAGGTGGTGATCCAGGCAGTCGCCAGATGAGCGGTTCGCTTCGGCCTTCCTCGGTGCAGTGGGGGCAGCTTCGGGGCCGGCGCAGCCACATCCAGGGCCGTTTGGTCACGACACCGCTCGCGAGGCAGGCGCCCAGGTCGAAGGCGATTCCGTCCAGCGACTGCAGGTGCATGGCATGCACCTGGTGCGCGGTGATGTTCAACCGCGCCGCGGCTGTCTGGGCCGCGGTGGGGGTGATGGTCACCGCGTGGGCTTTCACGGTGAGCTGACGTTCCAGGATCGACAGCGGGCACCTGAACACGGCGGCCATACGTGCCAGGTAGGACGCCCAGCTCTCGGGTCGGCCACCCCGCTTCTGCTCGACCAGCTGCCGCACGCGCTTCACCTACGTCAAGAAGCAGCTCCTGCAGACGTGGCGCATGTTGGAAGACGCGCGGTGCATCCGCGGTTGCGGCGAGCGGGTCGACGAGATCATGGGCCAGCAGGCCCAGTGCCGCTGGCTCCTGGAGCGGTACCAGGTCTTCGACCCGGCTGGCGACAATGAGCGCCACGAATCTCAGCAAGCCCTGCAGAGGCTGCAGGAACCGACACCATCTCAGGACTGGCTCGCAGCAGCGCAAGCCCTGATCCGCCTCCGCCCCGAAGCCTGAGGAAGCACCCCATGGGACTTGACCCCGCACCAGTCGAGCCCTGCGGCGGTCTGAACCGCGGCGCGTCGGATGGCCGGCGGTGTGGGGTCTGGCCCCCATCTCGGCGTGGACGCCCGCCCATCCACCAGCTCCACTGCTGCATCAACCACCCGTGCGGGGGCACGCTGGACGTGTCGGGTTGGCCACGGGTGTGGCCGCCCCTGGAGAAGCGATGAACCCCTGACCTGTGGAGGAACCATGGACGCCCACATCACCACCTGTCCTGCCTGCAACACCCGCAACCGGGTCCCCGCGGTGGCTGCCGGGGTGCCGCAGTGCGCCACCTGCCACGCGCCATTGCCCTGGATCGCCGACGCCCACGACGCCGACTTCGCCGCTGTCAGTGACTCGTCGAAGCTGCTGGTCCTGGTGGACCTGTGGGCGCCGTGGTGCGGCCCGTGCAAGCAGTACTCGCCGGTGCTGGAGAGGCTCGCCGCGCAGTACGCCGGCCGTCTCAAGCTGGTGAAGGTCAACGTCGACGAGTCGCCGGCCACGCAGGCCTCCTTCGGCGTCCAGTCGATCCCGACGCTGGTACTGCTGCGGGATGGCCAGGTGGTGGCCCGACAGGCCGGTGCCATGTCGTTGGGGGCCCTGCGGCGCTGGGTCGAGCCGCACCTGGACTGACCTCACCTGTCGACGAACATCCCGGCCACCACTAAGCATGCGCAGGGTTTCGAGATCGCCAACCACACCTATGACCACAAGCCGACCAGCGACCTGCCGGACGCGAAGGTGGCGTGGGAGGTCAGGCGCACCAATGCGGCCCTGCAGAAGATCACCGGCCAGAAGCCGACGCTGATGCGTCCGCCCTATGCCGCCCGCACGCAGCGCACGGACAAGGTCGTCGGCGCCAACGGGCTGGCCGTCGTGGTGTGGGAACAACTCACCGGAGGACTGGGTGGCCGGCCACAACACGGCGGCGGTCATCACGAAGCTCACGGTGCAGCGCGCCAGCCGGAACTCCATCCTGCTGATGCACGACATCCACCTGTGGACCGTGGATGCGGCCGCTCCCACCATGGACACGCTGCAGAAGCAGGGCTACACGCTGGTCACGGTCAGCCAGCTGCTGGGCTCCACGAAGCCCGGGAAGCTCTACCCGGCGGCCTGACGCACCAGTCGACTGGCCAGGTGCGGTTGGAGCTCGAGCCCCACCTCCTGGCGAGGTGATCCCGATCTCTTGCGTCAGAGCCCGGTAGCCTCGAAGCATGCCCAGCCACCTTGATCCTCCAGTGACCGCCCTGACGTCCCAGCCCCGGCCCGGCTGGTCGATGCGACGCAGGCTGCTGCTGGTGGCCGCCTCCACCGTCCCGTTGGCCTTCGCCGCCGCGCTGGAGTGGGTCAAGGGCCGCGACGGCATCGGCACCGTCGCATTCGTCGCACTGAGCGCCGCTGGCTACCTGTTGGCGATGTACGGACGCATGCCGGACGAGGTGAACGTTGCCGGTAACGGAGCCAAGTTCACCACCGAGCAACGCCTGGAGGTGCAGGCCATCCTCGACGAGATGACGGCCGAGCAGCTCGAGGAGATCGCCACCGACGGGTCCGACGAGATGCGCGAACTGGCCAGCGACGCCCTCGACTTCCGCGACCGAGCCCGCGCCTACCTGGAGCAGGCCGCCACGCTGGAGGGCTTCAGCCTGTCGTCCACCGGCCACGGCAGCCTCGACGCCGGCCCAATCCTGGGCCTGGTGCGCGCCGTCAACGGCATCGTCCTTACCCGTGACGACCGGGTCGTGGCCGTCGACCTGGGCGAGGCCGAGCTCTCCTCGCTGGAGCTGGCCGCCCGGGGCGTCACCCATGTGCTGGAGGTGCAGCGCACCCAGGTCACCGTTCGCCGCGTCAGCGACGACACCTCGCTCTACTCCTCCGACCGCACGATCAGCGTCGACCAGCTACGACGGGCGCTGCGTGCCGTCACCCAGGACACCACCCACACCGCCTGACCTCACGCACACATGAAGCAGGCCGGGACTCCCCTGGTGGGAGCCCCGGCCTGTTGGTCGGGTCAGACGATGCGCAGTTCGTCGGTGTCGGGATCGACATCGAAGGTGACCACGGCCCCGTCGGCGATCTCGCCGGCGAGCAGCTTGCGGGCGAGCTGGTCCTCGATGGTGGACTGCACCAGGCGGCGCAGCGGGCGGGCGCCGTAGACCGGATCGAAGCCGTTGCGGGCCAGCCATTCCTTGCCCTCGTCGGTGACGTCGATCACGATGCGACGCTCCGCGAGCCGAGCGTTGATCTTGTCGAGGTTCGTGTCGACGATGTGGGTGAGGTCCTCCAGCGTCAGCGGGTCGAACATCACGATCTCGTCCAGCCGGTTCAGGAATTCCGGACGGAAGGCCTGCCGCACCACACCCATCACAGCCTCATGCTTGGCCTCGGCATCCAGGCTCGTGTCCGCGAGGAACTGGCTTCCCAGGTTGCTGGTGAGGATCAGGATGGTGTTGCGGAAGTCCACCGTACGGCCCTGCCCGTCGGTCAGGCGGCCGTCGTCGAGCACCTGCAGCAGGATGTTGAACAGGTCCGGGTGCGCCTTCTCCACCTCGTCCAGCAGCACCACCGAGTAGGGACGTCGACGCACGGCCTCGGTGAGCTGGCCGCCCTCCTCGTAACCGACATAGCCGGGAGGCGCACCCACCAGGCGGCTGACCGAGTGCTTCTCGGAGTACTCGCTCATGTCGATGCGGATCATGGCCGTCTCGTCGTCGAACAGGAAGTCGGCCAAGGACTTGGCCAGCTCGGTCTTGCCGACGCCGGTGGGGCCGAGGAAGAGGAAGCTGCCGGTGGGGCGGTTCGGGTCACTGATCCCGGCACGGCTGCGCCGCACGGCATCGGCGACGGCCGTGACGGCCTTCTTCTGGCCGATCAATCGCTTGCCGATGTGCTCTTCCATGTGGAGCAGCTTGTCGGACTCGCCCTGCAGCATCTTGCCGACGGGGATACCGGTCCAGGCGCTGACCACCTCGGCGATGTCGGTGGCGGTGACCTCGTCGGCCACCATCCGTTCCGCCTTCTCCTGGTCCTCGGCCTGCTTGGCCTGCTCCAGCTCCTTCTCCAGGGCCGGGATGCGGCCGTAGGCGATCTCGGCGGCCGCGGCCAGGTCGCCGGCACGCTGGGCCTTGTCGGCCTCGATGCGCAGCTGGTCGATCTGGGTCTTCAGCTCACCGATCCGGTTCAGGCCAGCCTTCTCGGCCTCCCAGCGCGCCTCCAGGCGACGCAGCTTCTCCTCGGCGTCGGCCAGCTCCTTCTCCAGGCGCTCCAGACGGGCCTTCGAGGCGGCGTCGGACTCCTTGCTGATCGCGAACTGCTCCATCTTCATCCGGTCCACCTGACGGCGCAGCACGTCGATCTCCTCCGGGGAGGAGTCGATCTCCATCCGCAGCCGACTGGCGGCCTCGTCAATCAGGTCGATGGCCTTGTCCGGCAGCTGCCGGTTGGTGATGTAGCGGTGGGACAGGCTGGCGGCGGCCACCAGGGCGCCGTCGGTGATCCGCACCTTGTGATGGGCCTCGTAGCGCTCGCGCAGACCGCGCAGGATCGCGATGGTGTCCTCGACTGTCGGCTCACCCACGTAGACCTGCTGGAAGCGCCGCTCCAGGGCCGGGTCCTTCTCAATGTGCTCGCGGTACTCGTCGAGCGTGGTGGCACCGATCATGCGCAGCTCACCGCGGGCCAGCATGGGCTTGAGCATGTTACCCGCATCCATCGCACCCTCGCCGCCGGCACCGGCGCCGACGACGGTGTGCAGCTCGTCAATGAAGGTGATGATCTGACCCTCGGACTCCTGGATCTCCTTCAACACGGCCTTCAGCCGTTCCTCGAACTCGCCGCGGTACTTCGCGCCCGCGACCATGCTCGACAGGTCCAGGCTGACGACACGACGGCCCTTGAGGGAGTCGGGCACGTCGCCGGCCACCACGCGCTGCGCCAGGCCCTCGACGACGGCGGTCTTGCCGACGCCGGGCTCGCCGATCAGCACCGGGTTGTTCTTGGTGCGGCGGGCCAGCACCTGCACCACCCGGCGGATCTCCTGGTCCCGGCCGATCACCGGATCCAGCTTGCCCTCGCGGGCACGCTCGGTCAGGTCAATGGAGTACTTGCCCAGGGCCGACTCGCCACCCTCGGCCTCCGGACTGGTG
>NZ_JBHWOO010000174.1:0-4226 GCF_043424415.1 Luteococcus sp.
TACTCGTCCAGCGCGCCGGGCGCCCTCGGAGGTGCGTCAGATCTTGATCTTGCTCTTCGACGAGGTGTCCAGGTGCTCGCCGGTCGTCGCCTCGTAGCGACGACTCACGTAGCGGTTGAGCACGATCTGGCTCACACCGAGCCCCGCCGCGCTGGCGACGGCCCAGATGGCGGCATAGGTGGGGGGAGTGTCGGGGTCGTTGGGATCGGGCGGGGTGTCGCCGGTGACGGCCTTCCAGGCCATCTTGAGGGCCTGCTGGGTGGCGATGGTGGTCACCGCACCCAGGACTCCGGCATAGATCTTGAAACTGAGGTTCTGGCTGAGGCTGGCCATCGTCTCTCCTCGCTGTGGGTGGAGCGTGCCGCGGCCGCTGGCCGTGGCACCTTGCGCGCTCCATCCTAGGCAGTGCAGACGACTGCCACTGGGGGCTTTCGCCCTCGGCGCACCGCACCCGATAGGTTGGGGGCCATGGCGACACAGGCACGACGGCACCGCGAAGACCTGTACCTTCCCGCGGCCTGGTGGCTGCTGGCCATCGGTTTCGCACTCAGTCTCGTTGTGGCGGTGGCGGCCTACACCAACATCTGGCTGGGCTGGGCGACGGCCCTGGTGACTTTCGTGGGGGTCGGCGGGGTGCTGTTCGCCTATGGCCGTCCCCGCCTGCAGGTCGACGAGCACGGCATCAGGGCCGGTGGCGCCACGGTGGAGTGGCCCTGGGTGGCAAGCGTCGAGGCCCTCGACCAGGCCCAGACCCAGCAGGCTCTGGGCCCCGGCGGCAATGCGCGCGCGTGGATGCTGACCCGGCCCTATGTGAAGCAGTCGGTGCGTGTCTTTCTGGACGATCCGGCCGACCCCCACCCCTACTGGTTGGTCAGCAGCCGTCATCCCGAGGCCTTCGTGAGCGCTGCCAACTCGCACCTGTCCTCCGGGCATGGCTGAGGACGCCTGGGCCCTGCGGGTGCGCCGGCTCGATCCCGGCCTGCCGCTTCCCGAACGTGCCCATCCCGGCGACGCGGGCCTGGACCTGATGACCACCGTCGACCTCGTGCTGGCCCCCGGGCAACGACGGCTGGTGCCGACCGGGCTCGCCGTGGAGATCCCCTCGGGCTTCGCCGGTTTCGTGCATCCGCGCTCCGGCCTGGCTGCCAGGCACGGCGTCACGGTGGTCAATGCCCCGGGCACCGTGGACGCCGGCTACCGCGGTGAGGTGAAGGTCTGCCTGATCAACACCGACAGTCAGCACTCGGTCACGCTGCATCGCGGCGACCGGATCGCCCAGCTGGTCGTCCAGCGCGTGGAACTGGTGCACCTGGTGGAGGTCGATTCTCTCGACCAGAGCGCCCGGGGTGCGGGTGGGCATGGCTCCAGCGGCGGGATCGCTGGCTGGCAGCCGCGGTAGGATCGGCGACGTTCGCCCGGGCGAGAGCCGTCCAGGCCAGTGGAGGGAAGCCAGTCGTGATCTTTGGTCGCAAGAAGAATGACGATCCCGGGCTCGAGCAGCCCACCGGGGACCAGCAGCCCGCCGTCGAGGAGCAGGTGGCGCAGCAGGCACCCGAGGAGGTCGAGCTCCGCGAGGAGCGCCCGATGGTCGACGCCGAGGCGGCATCGGTGCGTGCCAGCCGCGGGGCCCTGGAGGACGAAGAGCCCATCCAGGCCCAGCAGGCCGAGCAGGTGGCTCCCGAGCTGCCCGTCGTCGACCCCGACGACGAGCGCTGGGTCGCACTGGACGAGCAGGACTGGCGCGAGGACGGCCCCTTCGACGTTGACGAGGTGGACCTGGACGCCGACGAGGTGGACCGTCTCGACTTCGGTGCCCTGGTGATGACCCCCTTCGACGGCATGCAGCTGCAGCTCCAGGTCGATGAGCAGACCCAGCAGGTACAGGCCGCCCTGGTGATGCACGGCAACTCGGCACTGGAGGTGGCCGTCTTCGGTGCCCCGTCCAGCAGCCCGATGGCCGGCGACATCCGTCGCGAGATGGTCGAGGTCACCCAGCAGCAGGGCGGCGACGTCCAGCTGGCCGAGGGCCCCTTCGGAACCGAGATTCGCCGCGTCATCCCGCTGCAGAACGAGGAGGGTGAGACGATGTACCACGTCTCGCGCACCTGGTTCGCCCAGGGTCCGCGCTGGCTGCTGCGCGGCGTGCTGATGGGTGAGGCGGGCATGAACGAGGGCGTCGACGGCCCCACCGAGGTGTTGCTGGAGTTCTTCCGCAACATCGTGGTGCGCCGCGACGACCAGCCCCGCGTGCCCGGGGACCTGATCCCGATGGAGATCCCCGCCGAGCTGCTCGCCCAGCAGCAGGCAGCCCAGGAGCAGCAGGCAGCCCAGGAGCAGGAGGCTGAGCAGCAGTGAGTGGAGGCCTGCTGGCGCGCCTGTGGCGCCCACAGCGCACGGCCACCCACCCGGTCACCGAGCAGGAGCAGGACGACCGGACGGTGACCGTGGCCGATGTCCCCCTGCGCCAGTACGCGCGGCTGCGCGGGCACCTGATGGCGGTGGGGGAGCAGGCCTCGGATTCGAGCCGCTGGCTGGAGGCCGTCCTCTACGACGGCACCGGCGAGATGGGGCTGGTGTGGATGGGTCGTCGCTCGATCACCGGCCTCGAGACGGGCCACGAGGTGGCAGTCGAGGGCTTCGTGACCCTCTTCGGCGGCCGCCCGGCCATCTACAACCCCAAGTACCGCATCATCCCGGGGCGGGTCTGAAGGCCCTGGACGTCGGGCCCCGTCACGTCGTCTCAGTGGTCGTGGGGCGCGAAGAGCCGTGCCAGGTCGGGCTCGTGGTCGGGGGAGATGACGAAGAGCATCTCGTCACCGGTCTCGAGGGTGGTCTGGGGTCGCGGCGCCATGGCCCGGCCATCACGCACGATCGCCACGATGACGGCATCTCCGGGCAGGTCGAGTTCGGCCAGCGAGGCCCCCACCTGACGGCTCTCCCCGGGCAGGGTGATCTCCACCAGGTTGGCGCTGCCACCCTTGAAGGTGAAGATGCGCACCAGGTCGCCGATGCTGACCGCTTCTTCCACCAGCGCCGACATCAGTCGCGGCGTGGAGACGGCCACGTCGACGCCCCACACATCGTCGAACATCCACTCATTGCGGGGGTGGTTCACGCGGCCGACCGTGCGGGGAACGCCGAACTCGGTGCGTGCCAGCAGCAGGTGGACCAGGTTGGCCTTGTCGTCGCCGGTGGCGGCGATGCTGACATCACAGGTGTCCAGGCGCGCCTCGGTGAGGGTGTCCAGTTCGCAGGCGTCGGCGAAGAGCCACTCGGCCTGGGGCACCGAGTCGGCGTGGATGGTGGTGTCACGGTCCACCAGGAGCACCTGGTGGCCGTTGGAGATGAGTTCGCGGGCGATGGAACGGCCCACCTGGCCGGCCCCGGCGATCACGATGCGCATGGCAGTCCTCCTGTGTGGCGGTGGTCTCAGTGGGTGCGGGTGGCGGGGCCGGCGGGCGGGTTGCCCAGCAGCTCCTCGATCTCGTCGGTGCGGTCCAGTTCGATGGCCGCATAGAGCAGGTCGCCCTCCTGCAGCACCGTCTCGGCATCGGGCACCAGGCCGCTGCCATAACGCGCCACGAAGGGCAGGGGGGTGGCCAGCACCTGCTGGATCTCGTGGATGCGGTGCCCGATCCACCCCTGGTGCACCTGCACCTGCACCAGGCGGGCATTGCCCGACGGGTCGCGCCAGACCGGCTCGGAGCCCTCGGGCAGCAGACCGCGCAGCACCTGGTTGGCGGCCCAGCGGACGGTGGCGACGGTGGGGATTCCCAGGCGTTCGTAGACTTCGGCGCGTCCCTGGTCGTAGATGCGGGCGACGACGTTCTGGATGCCGAACTCCTCGCGCACGACGCGGGCCGCGAGAATGTTGGAGTTGTCACCGCTGGAGACGGCGGCGAAACCGTCGGCGGTGCGGATGCCTGCCTTCTCCAGCACCTCGCGGTCGAAGCCGACGCCCTTGACGGTGGTGCCGGTGAAGTCCGGACCCAGGCGGCCGAAGGCGTCCTCGGTGGTGTCGATCATCGACACGTCGTGGCCGCGCTTCTGCAGGCTGCGGGCGAGGCTTGCTCCGACGCGGCCACAACCCATGATGACGATGTGCACTTCGATGCTCCTTGGATACCGTCGCGCGGCGGTCCGTGCGGCGAGTGGACGACGGGTTGACGCTACAGCACATGCCGTCCAGGTCATCGCCAGCCCCCACTGTCGCGCCGTGGTGTGCC
>NZ_JBHWOO010000175.1:0-2635 GCF_043424415.1 Luteococcus sp.
GTCTCGCCGGACCCGGCGCGCAGGTGAAGCTCAGTTGGCCGTCGGTGACTTCGATGCGGTCGGTGGTGTCGATGATCAGGCCGTCGTTGAGGGGTCGGGGTTCTGGGGCGCGGATCCAGACTTCGACGACGTCGGCTGATCGTTCGGTGACCACGGTTAGGGGGCCTGTGACTTGGGTCATTTAGACCTCACTTTCTCCGCCGCTGTAAGCGCCGGTGCGGACCTGGTAGATGACGTATCCGTTGGCGATGGTTCCCACTGGTAGGGATTCGGTCCAGGTTGATCCGGGTGACATGTGGCGGCCGCGGGCGTGTACATCTCCGTTGTTGTAGTTGATGACGAGTAGGACCTGCCCGGACCAACCGCCGAGGTTTCGTACCCGGGCTGTTGTGGAGAATCGCGGCATGTCGAGGCGGATAAAGGCGTCGGACTCCGACCTCTCGCGGTCGGCCCACAAGAATCGGGCCATGTCGCGGGACATCGCGACCTGGGCGGTTTGGAGTGCTGTGATAGACCGCGAAAGGGCGTCTCCGGCAGTGGCATTGGCCGCTGAGGCGTTCGTAGCGGCTGTTGCTGCTGCGGTTGCAGCGGTCGATGCTGTTGTCGCTGCTTGGGCGGCTTCTTGTGCTGCGGACGCGGTTGATTGTGCTTGGGCGATGTTGATGTCACGCTGCCTGTCCAGCTGCGCGAGGCGTTCCTGACGCTCTCGTGCGATCTGCTGCGCCAAGTCGTCGTTGTGTCGTCGCAAGGTGGCGGCGTCGCTGATCAACTGTCCGCCGACGTGGACTCGCCACCCGGCGCGACCGTGGTCGCCGGAGGTCATGTCGATGCTGGTGACGGGTAGTTCCATGACTTTTCCCCAGATGAGGACGTCGATGAGGTCGCCGGTGTCGTAGTCGCGGCCGGGGCGCCAGCGGCCAAGTCCTGGGCCTGTGATGTCGCGTTCGAAGAAGGTGTCTCCGGCGACACGCTTCTGGGCGGTGTCGATGACGGTTTCGAGGTCGGAGACGTTGGCGCCAAGGTCGACTGTGGCGTCGGCGCGTACGAAGGTGATGTCGAAGCGGCCGCGGGTCTGGCCTGGGGGTCGGGAGATGTAGCCGTCCTGGAGGCGGTTGTCTTCCTGCTGTTTCTCTCTTCCCTCGGGGAGGATGACCTGGAAGCTGCCGTAGACGAAGGTTCCTGCTCGGCGGCCGACTGTCATCTGGCCTCCATCGGCGATGAGCATCACCATCAGATCACCTCCTGGACTTGCTCGACGCGGACGACGACGGTGGGCAGGGTCAGTGCCAGCCCGGGCGGTTGTGGATCGGTGGGCCACCACATGGTTGCGGAGACGCGGACACCGGCTGCGAGGCACAGTGCGGCGATCTCCTCCCAGAGGGGTTTGTCCGTGGGGCGGATCATGATGTGCGGTGAGGTCTTGCCCGTCGGGATGGGTACGACCTGCACCGGGTGGTCGTCGACACCGGCGACCCGGAAGGCCGCGGCCAGGGACTCGGAGATGAGTCGACGGATGGTGGCCTCTGCCGGCCCCTCAATCGTGGCGCCGTCTGCCACCGTGACGAGCTTGATTCCTGCGAGGTCCCGGGGCTGGTCGAACAAGATTCCCTGGTCCTCCGGCCCCGCCCAGTCGCGGGTGAACGTCGTCCACTCCCCTGTCCAGGTCGTCGGCGCAGACATGGCAGGGATGTCGGAGAGCATGCGCAGCATGTCCGTCCCGTGGACCTCCAGCTGTGCGGGAGCATGTCCCGTACCGCTGGCGACCGCGTGGGTGATCTTGAAAGCTCGGCGCGGTATGCCCGGGCGTTCGATGACGATGAACCTGGTTCGGTCGACGGCTGATACCAGCTGTCCTTGGGCGTCGGTCTGGCCGAGCTGTTCTGCCACGAGCTCGTCGACCATCGGGTGGACGACGCCGGATCGTGATCGGACGCCGAAGGTGGCTTTCACCGATTGGGGTGCGAGGCGGGTCTCGGGTGCGGTGAGGGATTGGGGTGGGGGCAGTGTCATCAGGGGCTGGCAGTTTTCGTCGGCGAGGCCGATCCACTGGCCCTGATCCTGGGCTACTGCTTGTCGGTGCAGCCGGTGGGCGGGCCAGTCTAGAGCCACGGGTCCATCACCCCTATCTGCCATTCGAGGGCAGCGCCCGGTGGCATGACGTAGGTTCGGGACTGCCCTTCCGGGACGACTTCTGGCAGGGCAGACTGGAGCTGGCGCATCAGTGGGTAGTCGATCTCACCGAGCGGGGTGATCACCGCGAGGGACTCGACCGGGGAGAGCAGCAGTATCCGCTCCTCTTCCACGGCCGGGAGGGAGAATGTGGCGCCAGATGGCACAGTGACTGTGCCTCCTGCGCCGCGCCATCTGATCTGAGGGGAGACATCGACGCCGCCGAAATTGGTGACGGTGACCTCGCCGGTTCCGCTGACCATGTCGTGGAGCCATACTCCCTGATCGGAGATCAACTGGATCGGAAGCTCGTCGATGACTCCCTCATCATTCGGCTCGACGTCCGGTGGAGGCAGTGTCGCCGCTAGACGGACCTGCGTCGAGACCCGCCCGTACCGGGGTGAGTGCAGCGACAGGGTGCCCACCAGCGTGCGAGAGAAGCCTGCTCGGAACTCCGCCCAAGTCA
>NZ_JBHWOO010000176.1:0-4618 GCF_043424415.1 Luteococcus sp.
GGAGTGTGGATCTCGACCTGACCGGTTCCCGTGACGGGGAGCCGGTCGATGCCGAGCAGGGTGAGGAAGCGGCATTCGTAGTCGCCGGTGGCCGTCACCGACACGGTGGTCGCGCCGACGGTGGTGGTGCCGGTGTAGCCGGCGGTGGTGAGGTAGCCCTCGGCGGCGGCGCTCACCCGGGCGGGGTCGGGGGTGAGGGTGCCGGTGGTGGCCAGCGCGTCGAGTTCGACCTGTTGGCCGCCGGTGCGGGCTGCTTCGAAGGCGACCTGGCGGGCGCGTTGCTCGGCCGCGACATGCCCGGCCAGATCGACGCCCAGGCCGAGGACCAGCATCATGCACAGGCTGGCCAGCACGGCCCAGGTGCTGATGGAGCCCCGCTCGTCCCGCACCCGTCTGGTGCGGCGTGCTGTCGCGGTCATCGTCGTGTCGGACATGCCGCGAGTTCATCGGCGAGCGGAGGTGTGCCTGTCTGGCCTAGTCCCTTGTCGGTGAGCGGGAAAGTGGTCTGGTGATGGCCATTGACCCTTCGTCGGGATTCCTGAATGATTATCGTCATTCGTGATCCTCTCTCGGAGATTAGGAACTGGCGATGCCTGGATTGGCTGTGGTGCGGTCGCTGCACTCTCCGCGTCGTCTGGTGACGCCCGCCGAACTGGAAGATTTCGAGGAAGAGTTGCTCGACCAGTGGCTGTTGGCACGGGCTGCTGCCGGGGTGACCGACGCGCATCTGTTGCAGGACCGTTCGTCGGTGATCCAGTTCCTGCGCTACACAGGGAAGCCAGTGTGGATGAATGGCCCGGCTGAGGCGGATCGCTGGCTGACGCATCTGCGTCAGATAGGCCGATCTCACACAACGGTGAAAGACAAGGCGTGGGCGCTGGGGCGCTTCTATGCGTTCTTGGTCTTGCGCTACCAGGGCGACATCCATGCCCTGACCGGTGCAGTGGTCCAGCAGCCCATCGACGAGTTCAACCGCCCCCACAAGTCCGAGTACGGCGTGGCTCGGATTCCCCCGTCCAATGAGGAGATCGAGACCTTGTTCACGCCTTGGCGTGAGTGGCTGCCCGATGCGCGCAAGTACCTGCCGGCGGCCAGGGACTACATGGCCGCGTCGCTTTGGCGACGAGTTGGTCTGCGCCTGAACGAGACCGTCATGCTGGACATCCGTGACTGGCGCCCCGACCTGGGCAGCAGTGGCAAGCTGCACGTCCGCTTCGGGAAAGGTTCGATGGGCCGGGGACCCAAGGGTCGCCTGATCCCTTGCATCAACGGTGTCGATGCGCTGTTGACATGGTGGCTGACCGATGTCCGGCACCAGTACGGCGACGACTGGAGCAACCCTGATGCACCCCTGTTCCCCAGCGAACGGCGCGACCGTCACAGTGGTGAGGTCGTGCGTGTCGGTGGCGACGCCTTGCGCACCGGACTGGACCGCGCGGTCGAACGCTGGCTTCCCGACTGGCACGCCGAAACTCACAAGCTCACCCCACACGTCCTGCGGCACTACTGCGCTTCGTCGCTCTACGAACAGGGAGTCGGTCTCAAGGCCATTCAGGAGCTGCTGGGACATTCCTGGCTGGCGACCACGACCATCTACGTCCATGTCCACGAGGACCACGTCGAACAAGCTTGGAAGCAGGCCAACCAGCGGGTCACAGCCCGCCTGATCAGAGGATGACCTCATGCAATGGAACCTGCGCATGCGCGCGGCCGAACGCGGCATCTGGAAGTCGGTCGAGCTACGCCGAATGCTCGCCGATGCCGGCCTGCAGATCAGCGCCGGTAAGATGTCGGCGCTTTGGACCACGACCCCGACCACGATCCGTCTGGACGACCTCGACGTGATCTGCACCGTGTTGGACTGCGAACCCGGCGACCTCCTAGTCGTCGACAAGAACGCTGTCGCAGCCCGGCAGCCGCGCGAGGAAGAGACCGGAACCGAGACTGCTGCTCCGAACGTGATCCCCCGGCTCGGACGCAACCGCACGCTCCCACCGGCATAGCCATGACTGCCCCAACAGGTCGCGGCAGACGCCTTCGCCGATGCACCATCTGCCACACCAAACCCATCGCCATGCCCCAGGTCAGCTTCTGCTTCGACTGCTGGCCCGGCGGGCCGGTGATCCCACCGCCTTGCATCAAATGCGGTTCGCGTGACTACTTCCACGCGGGCCTCTGCGTCCGCTGTCACATCCTGTCCGACCCCGGACCAGATTCCTGCCTGGATTGTCTCGCCTGGGGCGCCACCAGAACCCACCAATGGCTCTGCCGCGGCTGCGTTGCTTGGCGCACCAAGTACCGCCAGCCCCGATCGGGCGGCGGGCTGGGAACCTGTCGCACCTGCGGACGCACCGTCATGCTCGGCGCCCAAGGAATCTGCCGGCTCTGTCACAAGCAGACCGAGTACTACCGCATCCCCGGAGAGCCCTACGACCCGATCGCTGCCAACCAGCACGGACAGCAGCTGTTCTTCGCCGACATGTTCTTCACCAACCCTCGCCACGGCGGCCCAGGGCCAGCCAAACAGGAAGACCCGGGCCCCGTCGCGCCCCGCGACTGGACTACCGGCCTGGACAACCAGCCGGCGTTGTTCACCGCGACACCCGACCTGGCATCTCATGGCCGCGCCGGGCTCCACCGACGCGCGAACCCTGAACAAGCCGCCATGCTCGAGCGCATCGCCAACCACCTCGCCGACGAACGGCACTGGACCCCGGGACAACGCCGCGACGCGATCATCGGAGCCCGCATCGCGATCGGCATCCAGGACAACGGGCGAGGCCCCGTCCCCGCCACCCACGTCGAAGCGCTGCGCCAGATCGATCTGACGGCCTGGACGGTCCGCGAAGTGCTCCAGACAGCCGATCTGCTCATCGAGGACCGCACACCAGCACTCGACGCCTGGTTTCACACCCAGATCAGCCCCCTGCCCCCGACCATGCAGGCAGAACTGGAGTTCTGGTTCGACATCCGAAAAAACGGCAGCTTCACCACTCCCAGGAACCGTCCACGAAGTCCTGTCACACTGCGGCTTCACGCAAGCTGGGCCCTGCCCGCGCTCCTCGCCTGGGCCGACGAGGGCCACCAGAGCCTGCGCGAGATCACCCGTGACGATGTCCTTGCTCAGCTCCCCACCGGCCCTGAACGCGCCAGGATGGGCCAAGGGCTCAAGTCCGTCTTCCGCGTTCTCAAGGCCCACAAGAAGATCTTCCAAGATCCCACCAGCCGAACCGATACCGGTTCGCATCCCTCCACCGACCCGCTCCCACTGGACATCAACGTCATCATCGAACGGCTCGACAGCAGCCAACCCGAGACCGCGGC
The DNA here is from genome assembly GCF_043424415.1 of Luteococcus sp. Taxonomy (NCBI): domain Bacteria; kingdom Bacillati; phylum Actinomycetota; class Actinomycetes; order Propionibacteriales; family Propionibacteriaceae; genus Luteococcus; species Luteococcus sp. The sequence continues at coordinate 3,325 of NZ_JBHWOO010000176.1, forward strand.
CATCACAGCGCTCGCAGTGTTCCACGGACTGCGCATGGGTCAGATCCGAGGGCTGAAGCTCACCGATCTTCATGACGGGAAGCTCTACCTCCCCGACCGCGTGATCCCCCTGGCGGACCCGGTCCAGCAACGCCTCAGCGCCTACATCACGCACCGCAACACCCTCTACCCCGATGCCCCCAACCCACACTTGTTCCTCAGCCGACGCAGCTGGAGACAGCAAAGCCCCTGCAGCGCTCGATGGGTCAAGCTGGCTCTGGGTCCAGGCATAACCACACGCAAACTGCGTGAGGATCGCATCCTTCACGAGGCCATCGCCAATGGCGGTGATGTCAGAGCACTGTCCGACATGTTCGGACTGTCCATCCAGGCCGCCACACGCTTCACCCGCGTCCTCAACGCCGACGCCATCCAAGATCCGTCGCCGACACAAACCCACGACACCGACTAGGCTCAACACCATCACCGACCCCCTGAGTTCCGACCCGAAGAAGCGTCAGAATTCCCGAACCCGCTGGTTCTTCCGCGGTAGGCGTCGATGACAGACTGGCTCGTGCTCGTGTACGTCACATGCCCAGGCAAGCCTGGAAGGATTAAATCCCCTAGTGAAACCGTGCAAGAGACGGTTGCAGTGGCGGTTGCTGGGGTACCCAAGGGGGCATCGAAGCCGCCGGTGATGGTGGTGACGGGGCTGCAGCCGGCGTCTGCCAGGGTGGCGGCCGCCACGGCTTGACCGGCGGTGGTGGCGGCACCGCTGCCACGCTCGATGGAGGCGGCGCGGGCGGCGGCACCGGCGGCTGATGAGACGGCGTTGTGGGCCAAGGCCATGCGGCCGCCGGCGATGGCCATGGCGATAAACAGCAGCAGCACCGGGATGACCAGGGTCGCCTCGAGGGTGCTGGCACCTTGCTCGGATCTGCGTGCATGGCTCATGGCTGAGTGGTCCGTTCGGTGGGCATCGTGACGGTGCGGGTGATCGTGGGTAATCCCAATGAGATGGGTCCCAGAACTGCCCCAGAGACGGTGCAGGTGGTTTGCGCTGCTCCCTTGTCGGCGGTGACGTGCGGGTTGGTGAGGATGTCGGCGCTGGTGAGGACGTTCGATGCGGCAGCTTGGCCAGCGGTGACTGTGCCATCCAGGGTGCGTGTGGTTTCGGCGCAGGCCGCGGCCGCGGATTGGGCGGCGGCCTTGCCGAAGTAGAACAGGCTGGCCGTGATGATCGTGAAGATGACCGCCAGGAACAGCGGCATCAGGATCACGATTTCCAGTGATACCTGTCCGCGTTCCTGGACGA
>NZ_JBHWOO010000177.1:0-23345 GCF_043424415.1 Luteococcus sp.
TAGTACGCGATTCCTCGGCAAGCCCTTGCGAGGCCAGCAGACGAGTCATACTGTCGAATCCATGAAGACCAGCTCAGAACCCCACTCCGAGCTACGACTTCGTCGCCGAGTCGCAGCCGTGGCCCTGCTTGCCGCCACCTCACTGATGGCGATCCCGGCTCTGGCCGCAGAATCCACCCCGGTCGCGCCCTTCGCGCGGCTGCGCTGAGGACTCCCCACCACATCCCACGGACCTGTGCCCCGGACCCGCCCTGAGCGGTCAGGGGCACAGCTGCGTCCGGGGTGCCCTCGTCCTCGTCCACAAACCACATCGAGAGGGACCCCTGGTGCGGCTGGTGCACCCAGGGCGCTCCTGGATGTGGTTTGTGGATCGCCGTGGCGGAAGCCTGGCCTCACGCCGCGCCTCGCCGCGCGCCCCACCACTGGTCCCCGCGGCGAACCATCGCCAGGAGCGCCGGCTCCACCTCGTCCCAGCGGTACATCACCTGTTCATGGGTCAGCCGCACCACGATGAAGCCCAACGCCCTCAGCCGCAGGTCCCGGTCCCTGTCACACCGGTAGTTGTCCTCGCCCGTGTGGTGCGCGCGGCTGTCGACCTCGATCACCAGCCGTTCCCCCACCAGGAGGTCCACCCTGTCGCGAGGGGTCACCCAGACCTGCGGCCGCAACGGGATCCTCCTGGCGCGCAGCCGTAGCCGCACCCGGCTCTCGGTGCCGGACTCGGCACGGTCGCAGCGGGCGACCAGCGCCCTCGCCCTGACCGTGGACCCCAGGATCCCCTCGAGCTGCGCGCCCGGCAGCAGTCCCAGGTGCACCACCGAGTCCATCAGCGCGACCAGCGACTCGTCCGGTTGGCAGAACCATGCCGAGCGCAGCGCCACCTCCACCGGGTCCACGGCCTGTACCGGCACCGCGTCCGGCCCTCCCACAGGTGGGCACCGCAGCACGCCGGGTGGCATCACCTGCTGCCGCCACCGCGAGGTCCGCACGTGCACCTCGGAAGTGGGCGGCACCCACACCCCCGCCCGGGCCAAGGCGGACACACAGCCCAGAGCACCGCCGAGTGCCACGGCGCGCACCACGGCCGGATCGGCAGCTGGTTCCGCGTACCAGCCCCGCCGCACCCTGCGCAAGCGACCCTCCACCAGCAGCCTGCGCACCGCCGACTGCCCCAGCCCCGCGTCGATGAGGTCCTTGGCCGTCCAGATGCCCCCGCAGGGGCCACCATTGCCATCCATGCCAGGACTGTGTGGGCGATGGGCCAGAAAAAGTCACCGCGATGGACCCCCTGTGGACAACGCGTCGTCCACAAACCACACTCACGGCAGTCGTCACTGCGCCCACGACACCAACGGGTGCTCTCGATGTGGTTTGTGGACGGGGCCGGCGGTCCAGGGGGCTCAGCGCCCGTTGTGCCACTTGCGGATCAGCCGGATCCTCGCGTCGACCTCGTCCGTGGTGGCCTTCGCCAGGCTCGGGCCACCGGCCTGGCGCCGCAGCTCGGCGTGGATGTGGGAGTGCGGCACGCCGCGCGAGCGGGCGTACTGGCTCACCAGGGAGTTGAGCTCCTTGCGGCGGGTCTCCAGGGCCCGGTGCAGGCTCACCTCCAGCGGCACCTTCTCCTTGCGGTCGCGGCGCTCCTGCCGCTTGAGCTGGCGGCGCTGCCGCTCCTTGAGCAGGTCGGCCACCTGGTCGGGCTCGAGCAGGCCCGGCAGGCCCAGGTAGTCGCGTTCCTCGTCGGAGCTGGGTTCGGCATTGAGCCCGAACTGCTGCGAGTCGAACATGACGTGGTCGAACTGGGCCACCGACTCCAGCGCCTCCCACTCGCCGAAGAGGTCGTCGGAGGCCTTCTGGTCCTTGTTGGCGGCCTCCACCAGCAGCTCCTCCTGGGCGAACAGGTCGTCCTCGCCCTTCTTGCGGCCGCCGAGCACGTGGTCGCGCTGCTCCTCCATGTGGGAGGCGTGGGACAGGATGATGGGTACCGTCGGCAGGAAGATGGTGGCCACCTCGCCGCGGCGACGGGTGCGCACGAAGCGTCCGATGGCCTGGGCGAAGAAGAGCGGGGTGCTGGTGGCGGTGGCATAGACCCCCACCGACAGGCGTGGGACGTCGACACCCTCGCTGACCATGCGCACGGCGACGAGCCAGCGTCCGGTGCCCTCGCTGAAGTCCTCGATCCGCTTGCTGGCGCCCATCTCGTCGCTGAGCACGACGGTGGGTTTCTCGTCGGTGATCTGCTGCAGCATCCGGGCGTAGGCGCGGGCCTGGGTCTGGTTGGTGGCGATCACCAGCCCTCCGGCGTCGGGGACGTGGCGACGCACCTCGCCCAGGCGGATGTCGGCGGCGCGCAGCACCTGCCCCATCCACTCCCCCTTGGGGTCCAGCGCGGTGCGCCAGGCGTGGGCGGTGAGGTCCTTGGTGAGCGCCTCGCCCAGGTTGGCGGCCAGCACCTCGCCGGCCTTGGTGCGCCAGCGCATCGGACCGCCGTAGGCCATGAAGAGCACGGGCCGCACGACATTGTCGCGCAGCGCCTCGGCATAGCCGTAGGTGTAGTCAGCGCGTGACTGGCGCGCACCCGACGGCAGCTCCTCGTAGGTGACGAAGGGGATCGGGGTCTCGTCGGAGCGGAAGGGGGTACCGGTCAGCGCCAGGCGCCGGGTGGCGGGTTCGAAGGCCTCCTGGATCGCGTCGCCCCAGCTCAACGCGTCGCCGGCGTGGTGCACCTCGTCGAGGATGACCAAGGTCTTGAAGTTCTCGGTGCGCGCCCGGTAGTGGTGCACGCGCGCGGCGACACCGGCATAGGTGACGGCGATGCCGTCGTACTCCTTGGACCGGCCGCGCATCGAGCCGCCCAAGCCGGGGTCGATGTTGATGCCCACCTTGGCGGCGGCCTCTGCCCACTGCACCTTGAGGTGCTCGGTGGGGGCGATGACGGTGATCCGGGTGACGATGCGCCGGTGCAGCAGCTCGGCGGCGATGCGCAGGGCGAAGGTGGTCTTGCCGGCGCCGGGGGTGGCGACGGCGAGGAAGTCGCGGGGTTCGTCGGCCAGGTAGGTGTCGAGGGCCTCCTGCTGCCAGGCGCGCAGGCTGCGGGCCGTTCCCCAGGGCGCACGGCCGGGCCAGGCCGGGGAGATGTGCTCGAAGGCGGAGGTGCTCATGCGCGGGGTCCTGTCGGAGCAGGCGGGGCTGGGTCCTGGTGGCAGTGGACGGGGGTGGTGCTGGGCACGAGTCTGGGGTGGCGCATGGGACCCCAGAGACTACCCGAGCGCGTCCCACCCGGCCGTGCGAGGCCGCCGCCGGCACCACGAGCCGATGCGCAGCAATCACGACTACATCCTGTCGTGGCTTGCAACAATCAGGTTTTCACGTCGTGGAGCTGAAGATCTTCGCCAACTTTACCGTTTTATTTGCGTCGTGCGGTCGGGGAATGACATGCTGGCAAGGGATGGGAAGCCAGCCATCCAAACACGGGGAATCCTCGTCACAGAAGCAGATCCACCGGAGCAATGAACTCCTTGCGGGGGCTTGGAGCAACAAGTAACTGTCGTTTCTACTTGGAGAACAAGTCATGATCGCCCTCGCCCTGATCGTCCTGCTGCTCGTCGTCGCCGCCACCCTCGTCGTGCTGGGCGAGTCGGCCGCCACCACCCGCCACGGCATCGATGCCGCACTCGCGCACCGCGATGAGACCACCCGCAATGACAGCCTGCACGAGGCCGCCTGAACGCACGGGATCCCGCACCCCGACCAAAGTTCCCTGACACGCCGAGTTTTGGTGTCAGCTACTTCCCTGAAGCTTTGCTGAGGCGCTAGTGTCAGACCACCTCACCGCAGAGGTACGGCGCAGTAGGCCGCTCGAACCGCAGGAGATGTCATGACCCCGATCATCCTTGTACTGCTCGTCGTCGCACTGTGGGCCGGCGCTGCAACCCTCTGGATCCTCGACACCCCGGCCCCCCGGGACACCGTCGACGTCCTCCTGGCCACGCCCGAGACCGTCCGCGAATACAGCAAGCCCACCCTCATCGCCGCCTGAACGGCAAACACCTCCAAGACACACGACGGTCCGCGCCCGACGCTCAGCGCGGACCGTCGTCACGTCTGGGGTGGCTCAGCTGCCCATCACGATCTCGATCGCCTCGACGAAGGAGTCCGCGAAGGCCGTCGGCTCCGGCTGGCCCTGCGGCCACTGCCGCCCACGGCTCAGGTAGATCGACCGGAGGCCCGCCGCCTGCGCCCCGGCAATGTCGGTGTCATGGGCATCACCCACCATCCACGCCCCCTCCAGCGACTGCCCTGCCTGCTCGGCGGCGATGTCGAAGATGCGCGGATCGGGCTTGCGCACACCCACCACATCGCTCACCACCCAGCCGGCCAGATGGGCATCCAGTCCCAGTCGGGTGATCTTCAGGTCCTGCTGCGGCACCACGCCATTGGTGACGACGAAGGGGGTCCAGCCGGCCGCACTCGCCCGGCCCAGGGCCCCGACCACCTCCGGCGCCACGCTGACGTGGTCCAGCACCCCCTGGCGGAGCACCGCGACGATCGATCCCGTCTCCTGCTCGTCCAACCCCAGCAGGGACTGCAGGTCGAGGGCCACCTCGGGCTTGGGGCGCAGGCCGTCGCCGTCGGCCCGCACCATCTCTTCCAGCAGTCCCGGATCGGCACCCCGTTCGGCGAGGAGGTCGACGGCCCAGCCGCGGAAGGCGGCGGCACGGTCGATGATGGTGTTGTCCAGGTCCAGCAGGAGCAGCGGCATGGCGCCAGCCTAGCGACGCCCCGCCGCGCCGAACGGACGCGTCAGGGCCGCTGGACCGCCACCACCCGTCCCGGCATCGCGAAGACCTGGGTCCGCCCGAACTGGGCCCCCACCCCCGGCGGCAGCGGACCATGGATGCGGAGCGGGTCCGAGACCGGCACCGGCCGGTTCAACCGGGCACGGCGGCTCACCCCGGGACGGTCCCCTCGCGGCTCGACGACGGGCTCCGGCACCCGGGTGTGCACCTGGTGCCAGGTGATGTCGCTGGCGGTGGCCGGCCGCGTGGTGCCGGTCACCGCATCGATGTGGGTGCGCGACTCCGGCTCGGTGACCACGACGCCGTCGCCGCTGGTGCCCAGCTGGGCCACCCCCTGGCCCTGCACGAAGAAGGGGCGGGTGCTCCACAGCGGCTGGCCGGTGCGCAGGTCGATACGCGAGACGACCATCCGCCCATCGATGACCCGACCGTCACGACGCATCGTGCCGGCCTGCCACTGGCAGACCAACTCGACGTCGCGGCGGGCGCTGCACCCCAGGTCGGCGCCGGTGGTGCGCCACAGCAGCCGCCCGGTGCGACCGTCCAGGCCGAAGCTGGCCATCCGGCGCGGCATCGGGTCGGTCACCTGGGCACGGGGCAGGGTCACCGTGCCGTAGACCACGGTGCCCTGCTGGCGCACCACCCAACCCTCCTCGGGCACCATCGAGCCGAAGAGCTCACGCTCGGGCTTCTTCCACAGCAACTTCCCCTCGGAGAGCATTCCGATGGTCGGCCGGCGTGAGCCTGCGTCGAGGAAACGGACCATGCCCCGCGGGCCGATCTCGGTGTAGCTGTCCCCCACCTGCGGCACGGTCCGCTGCACGGCACCGCCCGTGGCCGACAGCCGCAACTGCACCACCCCGCTACCCTTCAACGCGCTCGCGCAGACCCAACCGGAGTCGTCGTCGCACGGCCGGGGGAAGCTGATGAACTGGTGGATGCCGGTGCTGGCGACCGCCGTCCCGTCCTGCTCCACGTCGAGCAGTCGCATCCGGGCCCGGCCATCCTTGCCGGGCAGCGGTTCCAGCACGGCGACATGCCGATTGGCCAGGGCCGTCACCGACATGGGGGCCGAGGTGGGCACCAGCGAAGTTCCCACCCGGTGTGCCCACTGCACCCCGCCGGTGCGCAGATCCAGCACCTGCAGCTCGAAGGCGCCACCCTTGCTCACCACCAGCACTGCACGGCCAGCCACATTGCGCACGTCGGTGGCGGGAATCACGTCATCCAGGCTCCACCTCACGGCAAGCGGGGGTGCCGGGTCGTCGGACTGCGAGGTGCTGGGCTGCGGCGGCTGCGAGCTCGTCGAGGCGCCGGCGCCCTTCACCCCCGGCCGCTGCGAGGGGACGCCCGGCGGCTCCGGGGCGGTGCACGATGCCAGCAGCCCCAGGGCAGCCACCGGCGCCAGGGCGCGCAGGAGCGCGGCGTGGGCTACCGGGCGACGTGTCATGCCTCGAGACTATGTGGCGCAGCGCTGGAAGGGGGACGATCGGGCGGGCCACGGCGTTTCGTCGGCGCTTGCTCCATGCGATTGGATGGGGGCCATGCCCATCCCCCGCCCCGTGACAGCCGGCGCTGCCGCCCTGGTGGCGGCCGGCGCGCTGGGCGGGTGCAGCCCCCTGGGAGGCGCCGAGGCACCCGCGAGCCCCGCCGCCTCGACCGGACGGCGCACCATCACCGTCTTCGCCGCGGCCAGTCTCAAGGAGAGCTTCAGCGAGCTGGGCCGGATCTTCGAGCAGCAGCACCCGGGAAGCACGGTGCAGTTCAGCTTCGGCGGGTCCTCGACACTGGCCGCACAGATCGGGCAGGGCGCCCCGGCCGATGTCTTCGCCGCCGCCTCGCCCGCCACCATGCGCATCGCCGAACAGGCCGGTGCCGTCGGCAGTCCGGTGACCTTCGCCCGCAACGAGATGCAGGTGGTGGTCGCGGCCGGCAACCCAGGTCGCGTCACGCGCCTCGACGACCTGGCCCGGCCCGGTCTGGACGTGGCCCTGTGCGACGTCCAGGTACCGTGCGGCGCCGCCAGCCAGCAGGTGCTCCAGGCCGACCACCTCTCGGTGAGCCCCTCCAGCTGGGAACCCGACGTGAAGGCAGTGCTCACCCGGGTCGCTCTCGGCGAGGCCGATGCCGGCATCGTCTACGTCACCGACGTGCGGGCCGCCGGCGAATCCGTGCGCGGCATCGAGATCCCGGACGGCCGCAATGCCCGCACCAGCTACCCGATCGCGACCCTGCGTTCCAGCCGGCAGCTCGCGACGGCCCAGGCCTTCGTCGACCTGGTCCTGTCCGAGCAGGGCCAGAAGGTGCTGGCCGCCGACGGCTTCCTCCCGTGACCCGGCGTGGTGCGCGGCCCACCTCCGCGCCGCTGGTGGCGGTGGGGTTCGTCGGTGCCGCCTTCCTGGCACTGCCACTGCTGGCCCTGCTGGTCCGCGCCCCCTGGGGACGCATGGCCAGCATCGTCCAGGGCCCCACCGTGGGGCACGCCCTGGGGCTCTCGCTGGGCACCTCCGCCGTCGCCACCCTCATCTGCCTGGTGCTCGGCGTGCCGCTGGCCTGGCTGCTGGTGCACTGCCCGCCGCGCATCGCCACCTGGCTGCGCGCCCTGGTGACCGTGCCGCTGGTGTTGCCACCGGTGGTGGGCGGGGTGGCGCTGCTGATGGCCTTCGGCAGGATGGGCCTGCTCGGGCAGCCACTGGAGTCCTGGTTCGGAATCCGCCTGGGCTTCACCACGGCCGCCGTCGTGATGGCCCAGGTCTTCGTCGCCATGCCCTTCCTGGTGGTAGGTCTCGAGGGATCGCTGCGCCAGCGCGACCGGGAGCTGGAGGAGGCGGCGCAGACGATGGGCGCCGGCCCACGCCAGGTGCTGTGGCACATCACCCTGCCACTGCAGGTGCCCAGCCTGGTCTCCGGCCTGGTGCTGTGCTGGGCGCGGGCCCTGGGCGAGTTCGGCGCCACCATCACCTTCGCCGGCAACTTCCCCGGCACCACCCAGACCATGCCGCTGGCCGTCTACCTGGCCATGCAGGGGGATCCCGACGCCGCGATCGCACTGTCGGTGGTGCTGCTGGCCGTCTGCGTCACCGTGCTGGTGGCGCTGCGCGGCAGCTGGCTGCCATCCCTGCTGCACGGCACCGACTGAGACCTCCCCTGCTTCCACCCACCTGCCACCTCGAGGAGACCCATGCCTGGACCCACCATCACCGTCAGCGCCGTCGTCCTGCGCGACGACCAGGGCCGGGTACTGACCGTACGCAAGCGCGGCACCACCCGATTCATGCTGCCCGGCGGCAAGCCGGAGGCCGACGAGTCCCCCGACCGCACGGCGGTGCGCGAGATCGCCGAGGAGCTGGGCCTGGAGCTGCGGCTCGACCGCCTGGAGCTGGTGGGACGCTTCCGCTCCGAGGCCGCCAACGAGGCCGGGCACTCGCTGCTCTCCACCGTCTACAGCCACCCGCTGGAGGGGGTGCCGACGGTGGCCGCCGAGATCGAGGAGATGCGCTGGCTCTCGCCCGACGAGCCGCTTCCCGCCGACCTGGCGCCGATGCTGGAGTTCCGGGTGCTGCCGGCGCTGGCCTCACCGCTGCGCACCGTGACGGTCTTCACCGGGGCCAGCGCCGGAACCGATGCCCGGCTGGGCGAGGCGGTCGCGGAGCTGGCGACCCACCTGGCCGACCACGGCATCGCCATCGCCTACGGCGGCGGGCATGTCGGCCTGATGGGCCGGGTCGCCGACGCCGCGCTGGCGGCCGGGGGCCTGGTGACCGGCGTGATCCCGCAGCACCTGCTGGACCGCGAGCTCGCCCACCCCGGACTGACGGACCTGCACGTGGTGGACACCATGCACCAGCGCAAGCAGCGGATGACCGAGCTCGGCGACGCCTTCGTCGCCCTGCCCGGCGGGATCGGCACCTTGGAGGAGCTCTTCGAGGCCTGGACCTGGCAGCAGCTCGGCCTCCATGCCAAGCCGGTGGCCCTCTACGACGTGGGCGGTTTCTGGCAGCCGCTGCTGGCGATGGTCGACTCCATGGTGGACAAGGGATTCCTGGATGCCCGCTTCCGCGAGTCGCTGGTGGTGGCCGGCTCGCCCGAGGAGCTGCTGGGGCTGCTGCGCGGCTGGCATCCCGCGCTCGAGAAGTGGAGTTGAGCCCGCAGGCTGCTGGAAATGCGCCGCTGGCGGCGCACGACACGTTCAAATCTCCTTGGCCGCCGTATGCGCTGCATTTACTGCCCCATGCCAGCACGCCCCCGACCCGAAGGGGCCGGGGGCGTGGTACCCGACGTTCCACGTGGAACGGGTGGGGTCAGCTGCTGGTCAGGTCATAGACGGTGGCGCCGCCGACGGTCTTCGCGGTGAAGTTCTCCTGCACCCACTGGCTGATCTCGGCGCCGGAGCCACTGTCCCCGCCGGGTCCACCCCTGCCACCACCGGAGATGAAGTAGCTGATGTCCCCGTTGGCGACGTAGGCCTTGAACTGCTCGAGGGTGACGTTCTCGTCACTGCCCGACCATCCGCCGATCGACATCACGGCGGTGTCCGAGTCGAGGATGTAGCCGGCGGCCGTCTGGTCACCGATCACCGCGGCAGACCACCTGGAGCTGGTGGAATTGAGCAGCTCGGTCAGTGCGGAGCTGGTCTGCTCGGCGTCGCCACCCCCGTTCCCGGTGGGAGCGCTGCCGGTGCTCGACTGCCCCTGCTGGGTGCCGGTCGGAGCGGTACCGGTCGGAGCGGTGCCGGTGGGTGCGGTGCCGGTCGGAGGCGTGCCACCCCGCTGTCCGCCACCCATTCCACCCATGGCGCTGCCGGCGACGGCGGGACCCGAGGTGGGCATCGAGCCCGTGTGGCCGACGTTCACCGTGGCGACGGTCCAGGCTGCCGCCGGGGTGACGGCGGCAACGGATCCTGCGATCAGGGCTGCCAGGGCCAGGGTCTGCAGCTGCTTGCGCTGCGAGATGCCCAGGACCAGGTAGGCCAGGGCACCGGCCAGGCCACCCACGAGGGCGACCCACCGCAGCCAGCTGTTCCAGCCGTCGGCGCTGGTCTCCAGCAGGTGGAATCCCCACCCGGCGGTGACGGCGACGGCCAGCGCCACCACGGTGCGCCAGACGATGCCCACCGCGCCTTCCCGACGACCCTGCTCGACCAGTTCCCGACCCGCCACCGCAATGGTGGCGGCGATGCCGGGGGTCAGGGCGATGGCGTAGTAGGTGTGGACGGTGCCCTCCATGAAGCTGAGCACCAGGGCGGTGGAGACCATCCAGCCGCCCCAGACCACCAGCGAGGCACGCACCCGGTCGGTGCGAGGGGCCAGGCCACGAGCGGCAAGGCCGGCGAGGAGCAGGATCAGCGCGGCGGGCAGGAACCAGCTGGTCTCGGTGGCGAACTGGCTGTTGAACATGCGGGTGATGCCGGTGCTGCCACTGAAGCCACCGCCGGGGCCACCACCCTGGCCGCCACCGCCATTGCCGGCGCCGCCGAGGATGCGACCCAGGCCGTTGTAGCCCAGTGCCAGTTCCCACAGCGAGTTGTTGGTGGAGCCACCGATGTAGGCGCGCCTGGCGGCGGGCCACAGCGAGACGAGGGCGACGAACCATCCGGCCGAGACGACCATCGAGAGCAGGGCGGCGAGCAGGTGCCCGAGGCGGGCCCGGATGCTGCGGGGAGCGGCCAGGGCATAGGCCAGCACGAAGCCTGGCAGCACGAGCATGCCCTGCAGCATCTTGGTGAGGAAGGCGAAGCCGATCGCGGCTCCGGCGGCCACCATCCAGCGCAGGGCGGTGCGGCCACGGCTCGTCTCGATGGCGCGCACGACGCAGTAGCCGGCCAGCGACATCAGCAGGGTGAGCATCGCGTCGGGATTGTCGAAGCGGAACATCATCGCGGCGACGGGGGTGACCAGCACCAGTGCACCGGCGACCAGGCCGGCGGCGTGACCGTGCCAGCGACGCACCGCGGCGGCGACCGTCGCGACGGTGCCGATGCCCATCAGCGCCTGCGGCAGCAGCAGCGAGAAGGAGGAGAAGCCGAACAGGCGGGCGCTGAGGCCCATCACCCACAGCGAGGCCGGGGGTTTGTCGACGGTGATCGCATTGGCGGAGTCGAGCGAGCCGAAGAGCCAGGCGGTCCAGCTCTGGGTGCCCGACTTCACCGCGGCGGCGTAGAAGTCATTGGCGTAACCGCTGTTGGTCAGGTTCCACAGGTAGACCATGGCGCTGAGGGCCAGCAGCGCCCACAGGCCGGGACGAGCCCAGGCGGGGTCGGACTCGTCGCCGAGCAGGATCCGGGCCGTGCGGCCGCGGCGGGGCTGGACGGTGGAGCCGGTGGGCTCCTCCGCGCGTTGGCCGAGCCTGTCGAGGGCGGCTGGTCGGCTGCCGCGCAGCAGGGGGAGGGTGGTCATCGGGAGACCTTTCGTCGTCGGGTACTCCCACACACTCCCGAGCGAGCCTATGTGTCTGCTGTGTGGCGTCGGAGAGACGTCTGTGGATCCTCGGGCCGGACTGAATTCCCCATCCGGACTCCGTTCGGTGTCCGTTCGGATGCAATCGGCAGCACGCGATGTCCGACTGGTCGTGCCCGGAAGATTCGGGGCCGGACTGACTTACGAAGACGATCCCGGATGTGGGAGTGTTCTCCCACACACCCCTGGGCCAAGGGCCCACACGGCAGAACAGGCAACCCATGACAGAGCACCAGATCCTCGTCGTGGAACGGGAATTCCCGTACCCGCGCGAGGTCCTCTTCGAAGCCTTCACCGATCCCGGAAAGATGTCGCAGTGGCGCGGATCGCCCGGCTGGCACGTCGACCAGAGCACCATCACCAGCGACCTGCGCACCGGCGGACGCCACCACCACGACAAGGTCCGCGAGTCCGACGGCCATGTCGTCGGCACCGATGCGGTCTTCACCGAATTCTTCGCCCCCGACGTCTTCGTGGCCCGCCAGCGGATCACCGGCGACGACGGCATCAATCCCGACGTGCCGCTGGAGCTGCGCGTCGAGTTCACCAAGCTGGGACGCCGCGGCCACACCCTGGTCCGCATCATCCAGGGCCCCTATGACCCCTCCCAGTCGCAGCTGCACACCGACGGCTGGGCGCTCGAGCTCGAGCGCCTCGACGCCTGGCTGCAGGCCAATGCCACCGGCCGCGCCACGGACGGGGGTCGTCGATGACCAACGCCACCACCACCGCCCGGGTGCAGCAGAAGTCGCTGATGAGCATGAAGCAGATCCTGCTCATGAACCTCGGCTTCTTCGGCATCCAGTACTCCTTCGGCATGCAGCAGACGGCGATGACGCCGCTCTACTCGATGCTCGGCGCCTCGCCCGAGGACCTCCCGCTGCTGAACCTCGCCGGCCCCATCACCGGCCTGCTGATCCAGCCCATCATCGGCGCCCTCTCGGACGGCACCTGGGTGGAGAAGGGCTTCTTCCGCGGCCGTCGCCGCCCCTTCTTCCTGATCGGCGCCATCGGCTGCGCCGTCTGCCTCTTCCTGTTCCCCTTCGTCTGGGCGGTCTGGGTCGCGGCGCTGCTGTTGTGGATCCTGGATGCCAGCAACAACACCGCAATGGAGCCCTACCGCGCCTTCATCGCCGACAAGCTGCCCCCCTCGCAGCTCGGCAAGGGCTTCCTGGCGCAGTCCTTCTTCACCGGCCTGGGCATCACCCTCGCCAACCTGTCGATCACCTTCTTCCAGTGGATCTTCGGGCTGGGTAGTGGCCACGGCGTCCCGAAGTGGGCTTTCGGTGCCTTCATGCTGGGCTCGGTCTGCTCGCTGGTCACCGTGCTGATCTCGGTCACCACCACTCCCGAGAACGAGCCGAGCGCGGCCGAGCTGGCCGAGATCCGTGCCGCCAAGGCCGAGGGCGGCGGCGTCAAGAAGTTCTTCCGCGACATCACCGATGCCGTGGTCGACATGCCCACCCCGATGAAGGTGCTGGCGGGCGTCTACTTCTTCCAGTGGTACGCGATGAACTGCTACTGGCAGTACGTCGCCCTGGCCATCGCCAAGGTGCTGCACAACACGACCGACCTGAACTCGGTCGGCGGCCAGCTGGCCAGTGCGCAGGCCGGCAAGGTGAACGCCACCTACAACATCGTCACCTTCTGCGTTGCCTTCGGCCTGGTGGCGCTGGCCAAGAAGCTCGGCGCCAAGTGGGTGCACGCCATCTGCCTGTGGTGCGCCACCGTGAGCCTACTGGTCTTCCCGCACATGAACAGCGCGGTGGGCCAGATCATTGCCATCGTGGGTCTCGGCATCGCCTGGGCCTCCATCATGGGCGTGCCCTACATCATGATCGTGCGCATGGTCCCGTCGAGCCGCTATGGCGTCTACATGGGCCTGGTCAACATGATGATCGTCATCCCGATGCTCATCCAGACCCTCACCTTCGGCTGGGTCTTCAAGCACTTCCTGGGCAGCGACCCGGCGCGTGCGCTGAGCTTCGCGGGCATCATGCTGGCGATCGCCGGCGTTGTGATGCTCTTCATCAAGGAGCCCCCAATCGTCAAGGACGTCGAGGACGTCATCACCCAGGCAGGAGTATGACATGGCACGCATGAACAACTACGGCACGATCGTCGTCGGCACCGATGGCTCCGAACTGGCCGAGCCGACCGTGGCCCGCGCCGCCTGGCTGGCCTCGCACGAGCAGGCCGAGCTGGTGGTCGTGTGCGCCTGGTCGAGCCTGGCCGGGCGCGTCGAAGCCAAGAACACCACCACCATGGGCGGCGACCTGGCCATCATCAACCAGGTGAAGGGCCGCGAGGCGGCCGAGCAGGCGGTGATGAAGGCCGTCGAGGTGGCCGGTGAGTACGGGACGAAGGTCAAGGCGGCCCTGCTGGTGGAGGGTGACCCGGCCGCGGCGCTGCTACAGACCGCCGGCCAGCACGGCGCCGAGCTGATCGTCATCGGCGCCATCCGGGACCGTTCGATCGCCGAGCGGCTGCTGGGCACGGTGGCCACTGACGTGGTGCGCCGCGCCACCTGCGAGGTGCTGATCGTGCGCCCGACGATGCCGGTGACCGAGCTGGAGGTGCCGCAGTCGGCCTGAGCCGACCGTGCCATGGGCTGAACGAGACGCCGTGGGTGTGGAACCTAGTTCCACGCCCACGGCGTCATCCGTTGGCGCTGGCGGCCAGGCGGGGCTCACCAGAGCTGGTCGCCCACCCGGTCCTCCTCGTCGTCGATGTAACCGTCGTCGTCGCGGGGACGGGCCGCCAGCGAGGTGGGCATGTTGCGGCCCGAGTCGTCCTTGCCGGGGTCGATCGACAGGCGGGTGACCACCAGGTCGATGCCGAGGCCGGGCGGGACGGGGCCGTCGGCAACCAGACGCGGCTCTTCCTGGTCCACGGGGCGGACCCAGACGTGACCCTGGGCGTCGAGCACGGCGTCCAGCTTGCCGCGCAGCACGGTCTCGTCAGCCAGCAGGATCCCTCCGGGGGGTGCGGTGAACAGCATCGAATCTTCCTTCTGGCATGTTGCGGAGGCCGATGCGCCCGCAGCGGGGGTCAACTCTAGCCACCGGCATCGCATTCCCCGTCACTCGTCGGGGGCGTTCTCAGTGGCCTCTTGGCGCAGACGCGAAGGGCCCCCGCAGGCAGCCGGTCTGGAAGCGGTGCGTGCGGGGGCCCGTGGACGGCACCCGGCCGGGTCAGGCCTGGGCGAGCGCCGTGCGCGCAGCCTCGGCGGCTGCCGTCGGATCGGTTGCAGCCAAGGCAGCCTGGGCTGCGGCCTTGCACTGCTCCGGGGTCACCTGCGCCAGCTGGGCGCCGACCGCCGGGATGGCGGCGACGGCCATCGACAGCGAGGTGACACCCATGCCGACCAGCACGCAGGCGAGCACCGGCGAGGCGGCGGCCTCACCGCACACGCCCACGGGCTTGCCCAGCTTCTGGCCCGCGGCGGCGGTCATCGCGATCAGTTCCAGCACGGCCGGCTGCCACGGCGTGGTGAGGCTGGCGAGCTTGGCGCTCATCCGGTCGGCGGCCATCGTGTACTGGGTGAGGTCATTGGTGCCGATGCTCATGAACTCGACGTGCTCCAGGAACTTCTCGGCCTGCACGGCCACGGCCGGCACCTCGACCATGATGCCGGGCTTGAGCCCACGCTCACGGCACTGCTCGGCGAAGCTCCTGGCCTCGTCGACGGTGGCGATCATCGGGGCCATCACCCAGGTGGGTTCGCCCTTGCTGGCGGCCTGGATGGCGTCGAGCTGGTTGGTGAGGATGGCCGGTTGGTCGGTGGCGATGCGGATGCCGCGCACGCCCATGGCCGGGTTCTCCTCCTCGTCCATGTTGGCGAACTTGAGCGGCTTGTCGCTGCCGGCGTCGAGGGTGCGCACGACGACCTTCTTGCCGGGGAAGGCGTTGATGACGTCGGCATAGATCGCAGTCTGCTCCTCGACGGTGGGCTCCTTCTCGGCCGAGAGGAAGCACAGCTCGGTGCGGAACAGGCCGATGCCCTGGGCCTCGGAGGCGGCGGCACGGGCGGCACCGGCGCCGTCCTGCACATTGGCCAGCACGTCGACGGGGGTGCCGTCGGCCAGCTGGGCGGGGCCGCGCCAGCTGCGGATCGCCTCGCGGCGCTGCTCGTCGGCCTCGACCAGCGAGGTGGCGGAGGCGGCGTCGACGCCGAGGCGGATGGTGCCCTGTTCACCGTCGACGAGCAGCAGCTCACCGGTGGCGATGGCGGACAGGCCGTCAACGGCCACGATGCAGGGGATGCCGAGCTGGCGGCTGATGATGGCGGTGTGGCTGGTGGGGCCGCCCAGCTCGGTGACCAGGCCGATGACCAGGGTGGGGTCGAGGCCGGCGGTGTCGGCGGGCGCCAGGTCGTCGGCGAGCAGGATCGACGGCTCGGACGGGGCGGGCACGCCGGGCTCGGGGCGTCCGAGCAGCTCGGCGATGACGCGGTCACGGATGTCACGCAGGTCGGTGGCGCGCTCGGCCATCAGGCCGCCGATCTTCTCGAACATGGCGACGAACTCGTCGGTGGCCCGGGCGGTGGCCTGCGGGGCGGGGACGCCCTTGTTGACGAGCTTGATGATGGCCTTGTGCCAGCCCTTGTCCCGGGCGAGCGAGGCATTGGCCTCCAGGACGTTGGCGGCGACGCCGGTGGCGTGGGAGGCGCGCTCGGCCAGGCGGCCGGCGACGGTGGCGGCGGCGGCGGAGAAGCGGGCGACCTCCTCCTCGCGGCCCCCCTCGGGGATGGTGGGGCTGTGCTCGGGCAGCTGCGGACGCGGTGCGGTCCAGATCGCAGGGGCGTGGGCGACGCCGGGGACGACTCCGGTGCCGCGGTACTCGGTGGCGGTGCTCATGTGGGAACCCTTCGGTGTGCGTGACGCCCCGGTGTCCGCAGTCGGTTCGTTCCGGATCGTCCCGGTTCGAATCTGTGGCCGCAGGCGGGCGGTCGTGCCTGCGACGCCGCAGGCAGTGCCCCCACAATAGAACACGGGGGCCCACATTTCACCGTCTGGTCAGCAATTGACCCTTGCCAGTTCCCACACAATCACATACGATAAAAACCGAAGCAGACATGGATCGCCGTTGTTTCATGTTGTATTTGCTGGATGGGCCGCCACAGGGGTCGAGGAGGACGCCATGTACGCCGAGGAGAGACGCACCCTGCTGGTGCAGATCGCGCACGGCGAGGGGCGCGTCCAGGTCACCCAGGCGGCCGCCCGTTTCGACGTCACCCCCGAGACCATCCGCCGCGACCTCGAGGTCCTCGACCGGCACGGCATCCTGCGTCGCGTCCACGGCGGCGCGATGCCCGCCACCATCCTCCAGCTGGGCGACCTCGCCCTGGCCGAACGCGAGAAGAGCCACAGCGAACAGAAGGACCGCATCGCCGCAGCCGCCGTCCGCCTGCTGCCCGAACAGCCCTATGCCTCGGTGCTGGTCGACTCCGGCACCACTACCGGACGCCTTGCCGCGCAGGTTCCCACCGAGACCCGCCTGTCCTTCTTCACCAACAGCCTCCCGATCGCCGCCAGCCTGTCGAGCCGCACCAGTGCCGACGTCCAGCTGCTCGGCGGGCGCGTCAAGGGCCTCACCCAGGCCTGCGTCGGTGGAGCCCTGGTGGCCGCGCTCGGCCGACTGCACACCGACGTCTGCTTCATCGCCGCCAACGGGCTCTCCCTGGAGCACGGCCTGTCCACCCCCGACGCCGAGGAGGCCGTCGCCAAGGAACAGATGGTCGCCCGTGCCCGGCGCACCATCGCACTGCTCGACAGCTCCAAGTTCGACGTCCAGACCGCCTGCACCTTCGCGCCACTGGACGCCATCGACGTACTGGTCACCGACGCCATCACCCCGAAGCAGAGCGAGCTTCTCACCCAACAAGGAATCGAGGTCGTCCTCGCATGATCGTCACCTTCACCGCCAATCCCAGCCTCGACCGCACCGCCCGGCTCGAGGGAGGCCTGGCCCGCGGCGGCGTCAACCGCCTGGGCGAGGTCACCGCCGAAGCCGGGGGCAAGGGCGTCAACGTCGCCCGCGCCGTCCACCTGGCCGGACGGCCCGGCCTCGCCGTGCTGCCCGCCGACGACTCCGACCCTGTCATCCAGGGCCTCCGGGCCCTCGGCGTCGCGCACCGGGGGGTGTCCACCGGGCAGCCGGTGCGCGCCAACCTCACCCTGGTGGAGGCCGACGGCACCACCACCAAGCTCAACGAGCCCGGCAGCCCACTCGACGAGGAACGCCAGGTGGCCCTGCGCAATGTGCTGCTGGCCAGCGCCCACCAGGCCCGCTGGGTGGCCCTGTGCGGATCCCTGCCGCCCGGCGCCCCCACCGACTGGTACGCCGACCTGGTCCGTCACCTGCGCCCGCTCGGCGTGCGCATCGCCGTCGACACCTCCGACGCCCCCCTGATGGCGCTGGCCCGCCACCTGCCCGAGGCCGCCCCCGACCTGGTCAAGCCGAACTCCGAGGAACTCGGCCAGATCACCGGCACCGACGGGCTGGAGCTGGAGCGCCAGGCCGCCGAGGGCAACTGGAGCCCGGTGCTCGAGGCCGCCCGCCAGCTCACCGCCCGCGGCATCGGCCAGGTGCTGGTGACCCTCGGCGGCTCCGGCGCGCTGCTGGTCACCGAGGAGGGCGCCTGGCATGCCGCCGCCCCCAGCATCACCGTCGCCTCCACCGTCGGCGCCGGCGACTCCTCGCTGGCCGGCTACCTGATGGCCGACTGCGACGACCTGCCTCCCGAGGAGCGCCTGCGACGCGCCGTCGCCTGGGGCAGCGGCGCCGCCGCCCTGCCCGGATCACAGCTGCCGGAGCCCAGCCAGGCCCCCGTCGACCAGGTGCACGTCACCCGGATCGACTGACGCCACCGCGTCCCCGTCACAGACCTGCAAGAGAAAATGGAAGGTACACCGATGTCCACCTCACTCATCGAGCCCGGACTGGTGGCGCTCGACGTCCACCTGGGCGAGACCAAGCAGGAGGTGATCCGCTCCCTGGCCGGCATCGTCGCCGCCACCGGACGAGCAGACGCCGACCAGCTGGCCACCGACGCGCTGGCCCGCGAGGCCAAGTCGCCCACCGGCATGCCCGGCGGCTTCGCCATCCCCCACTGCCGCTCAGCCGGGGTCAACACGGCCTCGCTCGGCTTCGCCCGCCTCACCACGCCCGTCGACTTCGGGGCCAAGGACGGCCGCGCCGACCTGGTCTTCCTGATCGCCGCCAGCGAGCACGGTGGCGCCGACCACATGAAGCTGCTCACCAAGCTGGCCCGTGCCCTGGTGAAGAAGGACTTCCTCGTGGCCCTGCGCGAGGCCCGCACCCAGGACGAGGTTGTCGAGCTGGTCCGCAGCGCCGTCGAGCCCAATGGCCCCGAGGCGGCCCCCGGCCAGCCTGGCAATGTGGTGCCGATCGGCGGGGACGCGGCCCCCGCGGCCGACTCCGACACGCCGTCGATCATCGCCATCACCGCCTGCCCCACTGGCATCGCCCACACCTACATGGCCGCCGACTACCTCACCGGGGCCGGTGACGAGATGGGCGTCGAGATCGTCACCGAGCCCCAGGGCTCCACCGCCACCGACCCAGTCACGGCAGAGCAGATCGAGCGCGCCAGCGCCGTCATCTTCGCCACCGACGTGGGCGTCAAGGGCCGGGAGCGCTTCGCCGGCCTGCCCGTGGTCGAGTCGGGTGTCAAGCGCGCCATCAACGAGCCGAAGAAGATGATCGAGGAGGCCCTGGCCGCCGCCAAGGACCCGAAGGCGCCGCGCGTCGCCGGTGACGCCTCGGCCGCTGCCGACTCCGGCGCCGGTGGCGCCAAGAGCCAGCTGTCGTTCGGCAAGCGCATCCAGCAGGCCCTGATGACCGGCGTCAGCTACATGGTGCCCTTCGTCGCCGCCGGTGGCCTGCTGATCGCGCTGGGCTTCCTGCTGGGTGGCTACCAGATCCCCTTCGTGGGCGACCACATCCTCGGCAACTTCTCGATCACCAACCTGCCCACGCTGGGCGAGGTGGTCAATGCCACCGACCCCGAGACCCACAAGCTGCTGTTCAAGCCCAACGAGGTCGACAGCCTGCCCGGCAACGGCCTGCTGCTCTACCTGGGCGCGATGCTGTGGAAGCTCGGCTCGCTGGCCTTCTCCTTCCTGCTGCCGGCCCTGGCCGGCTACATCGCCTTCGCGATGGCCGACCGTCCCGGCATCGTGCCCGGCTTCGTCGCCGGGGCCGTGGCCGGTGCGACGGGTGCCGGCTTCCTCGGCGCCCTGGTCGGCGGACTGATCGCCGGTGCCGCCGCCGCCTGGATCGGTGGCTGGAAGGTTCCCCGCTGGCTGCGCGGCCTGATGCCCGTGGTCATCATCCCGCTGCTCGCCTCGCTGGTGGCCGGTGGCCTGCTCTACCTCTTCCTGGCCCGACCGATCGCGTCACTGATGGACATGATGGACAGCGGCCTGGCGGGCATGAGCGGCTCGTCGGCGATCCTGCTGGGCATCGTACTCGGCCTGATGATGTGCTTCGACCTCGGTGGCCCGGTGAACAAGACGGCCTACCTGTTCGCGACGACGAACCTGGCCGTGGCAGCCACCCCCACCCCCTCGATGAAGATCATGGCTGCCGTGATGGCGGCCGGCATGGTGCCCCCGATCGCCCTGGCCATCGCCACCACGCTGCGACCGAAGCTCTTCACCAAGGTGGAGAAGGAGAACGGGACGGCCTGCTGGCTGCTGGGTGCCTCCTTCATCAGTGAGGGCGCAATCCCCTTCGCGGCTGCCGATCCGCTGCGCATCATCCCCGGAACCATGGTCGGTGGTGCCGTCACCGGTGCGATGTGCATGGCCCTGGGCACCGCCTCCAAGGCACCCCACGGTGGCATGTTCGTCTTCTTCGCCATCGACAAGTTCTGGGCCTTCGCGCTCTCGATCCTCGTGGGTGCAGTCATCTCGGCGGCCCTCGTGATCATCCTCAAATCTCTCGGAAAGAGGAACTCCGAGGCCCCGGCTGCCGTTGCGGCCTGACATCAGTCACAATTGAATCCATCACCATCACGTAGTGATCCACAGCAAGGAGAACACCATGGCTAGCAAGACTGTTACCGTCGGCTCCAGCGTCGGCCTGCACGCCCGCCCCGCCGCGATCATCGCCGAGGCCGCTGGCGAGTTCGACGACGAGGTCACCCTGGCCGTCGACGGTGAAGAGGCCGTCGACGCCAGCTCGCCGCTGCTCATCATGACCCTCGGTGCCGAGAAGGGCGCCCAGGTCACCGTCGAGAGCGACAACGCCGAGGCCGTCGAGAAGATCGCCGCCCTGGTCGAGCGCGACCTGGACGCCGAGTGACACCAACCTGACCCGCAGTACCCCGAAGGGGCCGGACGCATCGTCGTTCGGCCCCTTCGTCGTGCCCGGGCAGGTGATCCGGGGCGCGTGATCCGGGGGCGCCGTCCACAAACCACATCGACAGCGGGCGTCATTGCACCCACGGCAGCGAGGGGTCTTCTCAGTGTGGTTTCTGGACGAGGGTGCTGGTGGACCACAAGGTGCACCCCGGGGTCTGGCCATCGGGACGAATGTGGGAGATTATTTATACGGCTAATTCCGTGAAAAAAGGAGATCCCTTGTCCAGAACGAAAGCAGTATCCCCGGCAGGTCTTGGAGATGCCGCGCCCCAGCCCCCGAAGACCTCCATGAACCCCCGCGACCGCCGCTGGTGGACCGCCCTGGCCGTCGTCGTGCTGGGCTCCTTCGCCGTCCTGCTCTACATGGGCGTGCGCATCGACCACTCCAAGCCACCCATCCCCACCCAGGTGGTGGCCGCCGACGGCAGCGTCATCGTCGAGGCCGGCCAGGTGATGGACGGCCAGCGAGTCTGGCAGTCCATCGGCGGACAACAGGTCGGCTCGGTCTGGGGCCACGGCGCCTACGTCGCCCCCGACTGGACCGCCGACTGGCTGCACCGCGAGACCACCTTCCTGCTCGACCACTACGCCGCCCAGGAGGGCGCCAAGAGCTTCCAGGAGCTCGACCCGGAACGCCAGGCGGCGCTGCAGGCACGCGCCAAGCAGGCAATGCGCACCAACACCCACGACCCCGCCACCGGGACCATCACGCTCGCACCGGGCCGGGCCGAGGCCTACCGCGCCAATGCCGAGCACTACGCCCAGGTCTTCCGCGACGGCAACGAGCCCTATGCCATCGCCAAGGGCTCCGTGGCCGACGCGCAGGCCATGGCCGACATGAACGCCTTCTTCTGGTGGTCCAGCTGGGCCGCCTCCACCGACCGCCCCGACGGCAACGAGTCCTACACCGCCAACTGGCCGCACGAGCCGCTGGTGGGCAACACCCCCACCACCACCAACGTGCTGTGGAGCATCGTCAGCTTCATCCTGCTGCTCGGCGGCATCGCCGGCATGGTCTGGTACCACAACCTGCACGACGACAACGAGGTCACCGACACCCCGCCCGACGACGACCCCCTGCTCGGCTACCAGCCCACCCCCTCTCAACGGGCCACGCTCAAGTACTTCTTCGCCGTCGGCGGCCTGTTCGTGCTGCAGATCGCCGTCGGAATCCTCTCGGCGCACTACGGCGTGGAGGGCGGTGCGCTCTACGGCATCCCGATCGACCGCGTCCTGCCCTATCCCGTGGTGCGCACCTGGCACACCCAGCTGGGCATCCTGTGGATCGCCACCGCCTGGCTGGCCACCGGGCTGTACGTCGCCCCCGCCGTCGGTGGACGCGAACCACGGCTGCAGAAGCTCGGCGTCAACGTGCTCTTCTGGGCCCTCATCGTCGTCGTGCTCGGCTCGATGGCCGGCCAGTGGCTCTCCATCCGCGGCCAGATGGGCTACGGCACCGAGCTGAGCTGGTGGCTCGGCACCACCGGCATGGAATACCTCGACCTGGCCCGCGCCTGGCAGATCGGGCTGTTCATCGGCCTCTTCCTCTGGTTCTTCCTGATGGCACGCGGCATGTGGCCGGCCGTGCGAGGGGCCAGCCACGGCGAGCACATCACCCCCACCAGCGAGGCGCCGCTGGCCTCGGGATCGCAGCGCAGCCTCGTGGTGATGCTGCTGATGAGCTGCCTGGCGATCGCCTCCTTCTTCGGCGCCGCCTTCGGCATGGGCCACGACACCCACCTGTCGATCACCGAGTACTGGCGCTGGTGGGTGGTGCACCTGTGGGTGGAGGGTTTCTTCGAGGTCTTCGCGACGGTCGTGATCGCCTTCCTGTTCAGCCGCCTGGGCCTGGTGCGCTCCGGCATGGCCGCCACCGCCACGATTGCGTCGACCACCGTCTTCCTCTTCGGCGGCATCATCGGCACCGGCCACCACCTCTACTTCGCCGGCTCCGACGATGTCGTGATGGCCCTCAGCGCCGCCTTCAGCGCCCTCGAGGTGGTGCCGCTGGCCCTGATCGGCTTCGAGGCCATCCGCAACCTGCGCATCCTCAAGGTGAGCGAATGGGTGGCCGGCTACAAGTGGGCCATCTACTTCTTCGTCTCGGTCTCCTTCTGGAACATGCTCGGCGCCGGCGTCTTCGGCTTCCTGATCAACCCACCCATCTCGCTGTTCTACGTCCAGGGCCTCAACCTGACGCCGCTACACGCCCACACCGCCCTGTTCGGCGTCTACGGCATGCTCGGCATCGGCCTGATGCTCTTCTGCGTGCGCAGCCTGATGCCCGGGCGCGAATGGAACGAGCGGTGGCTGCGATGGGGCTTCTGGGGGCTCAACGGCGGCCTGCTGATGATGAGCCTGCTCAGCCTGCTGCCGCTCGGCCTGGCCCAGGCCTGGGCCAGCATCGAACGGGGAACCTGGTGGGCGCGCAGCTCCGACTTCCTTGCCAGCCCCACCCTCACCGCGCTGCGCTGGCTGCGCACCCCCGGCGACATCGTGTTCGCCCTGGGAGCGCTGGCCATCGGCATGTTCATGGTTGGCCTGCTCACCGGCCACTCCTACCGCTCCCACGAGCCCATCCACCGGGCCGGACGGGTGGCCCCGCAGCCGGGCGCATCGCTCGACCAGGAGGTGTCCAACAGGCACTGACAAGCCGATTCCATCGCCACCACAGGGGTGCCGGACGCATCATCGTCCGGCAC
>NZ_JBHWOO010000178.1:0-6139 GCF_043424415.1 Luteococcus sp.
CCTGTCTTCAACAGCTGCACCACGACCGAGTCGTCCTTGCGTCCCAGTCCGTGGCGTCGTCCGCGAAGGTAGAGCTGCTCGGCGGTGGACGCCAGGGGAACCTCCTGCGCCACCTCGCGGGCGGCCTCGGAGACCAGACCCATGTCCTTGACGAAGATGTCGAGCGCGGAGCGCACCTCGTCGTGGTTGCCGGCCACCATGCGCTGGCCGCGGTCGCCGAACATGAAGGAGGCGGCGGCACCAGCACCCAGCACCTCGTGCACCTGCTTGACGTCCAGCCCCATCGAGTCGGCCAGGGCGAGGGCCTCACCCGCAGCAGCGATGTGCACGCCGCACAGCAGCTGGTTGACCACCTTGAAGCGCTGCCCGTCGCCGGGGAGCGGCCCGACGTTCGGGGCGGAGGAGGCCAGCGCGTCCAGCACCGGCCGCACCAGCTCCACGTCCTCCTCGGCACCGGAGACCATCATCAACAGCTCACCGGTCCCGGCCCGTGCCACGCCGCCCGAGACCGGCGCGTCCACCAGGTGGGTGGTGGTGGGCGCCAGCCGCTCGCGGACCTGCTCGATCGCCGAGGGACCGACGGTGGCCATCACCATCGCGGCAGTGTCGGCGTCGAGCACCTCGGCGATGCCCTGGTCACCGAAGAGCACCTGGTCCAACTGGGCGCCGGTGGCCACCATGATCGCCACGAGATCCTTGCCCCGGGCCGCTTCGCGCGCCGAGGACGCGCCGGTCACCGCCGGCGCCAGCGAGGCCACCGCGTCCGCGTTGAGGTCGAAGGCCGTCACCTCGAAGCCGGCCTGTGCCGCGACGCGGGCCATCGGGGTCCCCATGGCCCCCAGACCCACCCAACCGATCGTCCTGATGCCCATCACTTGCTCCTGTTCTGTTGCGTCGCTCCAACCAGACGTTCGACGACGTCGGCAAGCGCCTCGTCGCCCCCGACATTGCCGGGAAAGACCACATAGGGGACGCCGATGGTGTCCGCCGGCGCCTGGCGGGCGGTGAACAGCGAGACCTGGCCGGGGAAGAACTGCCCCTGCACTTCGGCGTGGCTGATGCCCAGCCCCTTGGCAGCCACCTCGTGTGAGGTGATTCCGCCCTTGGCCACGACCCAGGCAGGTCGTGCCGCAGCCACCTGCTGGACCACCTCCACCACGGCATCGGAGACCGTGCGGGCGATCTGGAGTGATTCGTCCTTGTCCTCGGTGCTGACCAGCTCGCGGCTGGTGTAGAGCACGCAGTCGTCCGTGGACAGCTGTGCACGCAGGCGGGCGACGATCTCGGCCAGGTGCTCTTCCCGGGTGCCCTCGTCCAGCAGCCTGGTCACCTCGAGCTCGAACTCCACCAGGCTCCCGCGGCGCTGCACCGCCTGCAGCTGTCGGGTGGTCAGGCCCACATGGGATCCGACCACGACCAGCCCGTGGGGTGTGCGCGTGGGGTCGATGACGATGTCGTCCTCGCCCAGCACCACGGCCCCCTGCTGCCCGGAGAGCGGGCGCACGAAGGACGGTCCGCAGCGGGTGATGAAGTGTCGCCCAGCTGCCTCCCGACGGGCGAGGGCCTGGGTCACCACCTCCATGTCCTCGTACTCGGTCGCATTGACCACCACCCACTGCCGTCCTGTGACGGAGGCGAGGATCTCCTCGACACGGTCGACGCCACCCTCGCGGATGTCGTCGAGCCCGATGCTGGCAACCTCGTCGGCGCTGAGCTGACCGCCCGAACGCTCCTCGAGGAATCGGCGCAGGTTCGACTCCCGGTAGCCGAAGGTGGCGTCCTTCGCGAAGTCGGTCTCGGCAGCCTCGAGCGCGCTTTCCTGCACCATGGCGTAGTGGACGTCGTCGCGGGTGAAGCGTCCCGCCTCGACCATGGCCGGGCAGAACAGGAACCCGTCGACCTCGACGCCATGCTCGGCCAGGACATCGGCGAGGGCATTCGGCTCGGCCAGCACATGCCCCCGCAGCGTCGAGTCCGAGCGGGAGACGACGTGCAGCTGGGAGGCCTCGACCCCCCTGCCCAGCACCCCCTCCAGGATCCTGCGGTTCTTGGCCACGGCCTCCGCCTCGGGCAGCGCCCGGGTGTTCATCAGCACGAAGCAGGTGGAGCCGGGTTCCCGGAGCACCGTGGCGGGGATCTCCGGGTCCTCCTGGAAGGCGATGTCGACGTGGGCGACGCACTGGGACCCGGTGGGGTCGTCGTCGAGCACGAGGAGCCTGCGCGTGGTCTGGGTCGTCATGTCGGTTGCCCTTTCCTGTCTGCTGTTCACGAAACCATGCCGACCAGTGGCCACATCAGGGCCACCACGCCGAAGCCGACGATGGAGGTGGCGGTGGTTGCCACCGTGTAGCTCTTCAGGGCCGTCGCCGTGCTCACCTGGTAGTAGCGGCTCCACACCCAGAAGAGCGAGTCATTCACGTGCGACAGGGCCATGGATCCGATGCCGATTGAGATGGTCACCATCGCGATCTGCACCGGCTCCAGCCCCATGCTGACGGCCAGCGGCGCGATCAGCGGGGCCGTGGTGATGGTGGCCACCGTCGCAGAGCCCTGGGCTGCGCGGATCAGCGCAGCCATCAACCAGGCGAGGAAGATGATGGGCAGGCCGGAACCCGACAGGACATCGGCGACGGCCTGGGCCACGCCCGTCCTGGACAGGATGTGACCGAAGGTGCCACCGGCGCCCGTGATCAGGATGACCGCGGCCGTGGCGGGCAGCGCGGCGCTGCACACGTCCTCGATCTTCGACGCCCCCCAGCCCCGTCGCACGCCCAGGAAGTAGCTGGCGAGCAGAACGCCGATCAACAACGCGGCCGGGCTTGCACCCACCAGGGCGAAGAAGGAGCGCACCACGTGCCCGGCGGGCAGGGTCAGGGCGGTGACCGTCTGCAGCATGATCAGCAGCAGCGGGATGACGATCATGGCCATCACCAGGCCGACACTGGGCTCGCGACCGGCTGCGTCGAC
Organism: Luteococcus sp.; assembly: GCF_043424415.1. Classification (NCBI taxonomy): domain Bacteria; kingdom Bacillati; phylum Actinomycetota; class Actinomycetes; order Propionibacteriales; family Propionibacteriaceae; genus Luteococcus; species Luteococcus sp. The sequence goes on from NZ_JBHWOO010000178.1 coordinate 2,968, forward strand.
CTCGTCCTGCTGCTCGACACCGGCCAGCGCGCTGCCCTCCGTGGGGACCTCGGAGAAGTTCTTCTTGACCAGCACGCCGGACAGCACCTGGCTGAACAACCACATGATGATGGCGGGCACGAATCCCAGAAGCAGGACCAGGCCGACGTCGGCACCCATGAGCTCCGAACCGCCGACGATGCCCGGGTGGGGCGGCAGCACGACGTGCACGGTCAACAGCGCCATCACGGTGGGCAGTGCGAGGGTGAGCATGTTGGCCCGCCCTGGCATCTTCCGCGCCACGGCCAGCACGATCGGGACGAGCACGATCGTGGCGACATCGACGAAGACCGGGATGCCGAAGATGAAGGCCGAGGCACCCAGGGCCCACGGCGCCCGCTTCTCCCCGAAGGCCCGCAACAGGGCCTTGGCCAGGACCTCTGCACCGCCCGAGATCTCGATGATCTTGCCGAGCATGGCGCCGAGGGTGACGATCAGCGCTACGGAACCAAGGGTCTTGCCCATGCCTTCCTGCAGCGCGGGAACGACCCCGGCCATCGGCATGCCGGCCACGAGGGCGAGCGCGATGGAGACCACGATCATGGCGATGAATGGGTGGGCCTTGGCCTTGATGATGAGCGCGAGGATCGCGCCCACGGCCGCCAGGCCCAGCAGGACCAGCATGGTGGGTGACATCGAAAACCCTTCGGACGTCGTCGTTCTCTGGGGATGGAATCTCGGGAAAGTTCTGGAGAACGGGTCTCCACAACTTGTCTGATGTCTGACAAGATAGGTTCCGGGTGAGCCACTGTCAATGGTTCCGGCAGTGAATGATGGAGGGGTCGATCCCGGTCAGGACCGCCGAGAGGGGCAGGATGAAGGCATCACAACGAACCAGGCAGGAGATCCTCGGAGCACTGGCCGCGGGAGAGTTCGACGTGGGCAAGGAACTGCCCGCAGAGACCCGTCTCGCCGAGCGCTTCGGCGTCTCGCGGTTGACCATGCGCGAGACCCTGGGCTCCCTGGCCTCGAGCGGCATCCTGGAGGTCCAGCAGGGTCGCCGCAACCGCATCGCGCCGATGACCGAATGGTCCGTCCTGGATCCCGAGGTGGTGGCGGTGCGTGCCCAACTCGACGATGACACCGCCCAGATGGTGCAGGACCTGATGGAGGCCAGGCGCGTCCTCGAGGTGGGCATGGCACGGCTGGCAGCCACCCGCATCACCCCGGAGCAGCTGTCCGCACTGGAGGAGCAGGTCCGGCTGATGGAGGAGCACCTCGACTCCCCCTCACCGGAGGAGTCCGCACAGGCCGACATCCGCTTCCACGAGATCATCCTCCAAGCCGCCCAGAACCCCTTCCTCAGCGAGGCCTTCGGCACCCTCTCCCAGATGCTGCTGCGGGTGCGACGCGAGACCTCGCGCAGCACCCAGGTGCGACGCGAAGCCCTCGCGTGGCACCGCCGAATCCTGGCCGCGCTCCGAGAACACGACGCCGAGTCCGCCGCGGACGCAATGGCCCAACACATGGACCAGACCTTGACCGCGACGCGGCAGATCCGCCTGGTCTGACCCGCCCCAGGGGCACACCCCGCCCCACGAACCGATGGAGGAATCAATGAAGATCGTCATCACTGGTGGAGCCGGCTTTCTCGGAAGCATGCTGACCCGGACACTGCTCGACCGCATCGATGCCGGCACGGCTCCGCTGGGCGCCGACGGCATCGTCTCGCTCGACCTCGCGCCCTCGCCAGTCGAGGACCCGCGCGTCACCTCGGTGGTCGGGAACATCGGCGACGCGTCACTGCTGTCCAAGGCCATCACCCGTGACACCGTCGGCGTCTACCACCTGGCCGCAGTCCTGTCCGGCGGCTCGGAACAGGACTTCGACCTGGCCATGTCGGTCAATGTCGATGCAACGCGCGAGCTACTCCAACGCCTGCGCGACGTCGGTTCGGACACAGGTCGCGACGTGCGTCTGGTCTTCACCAGTTCCCTTGCCGTCTTCGGCGGGGACATGCCCACGGTGGTGCCGGAGCACTGGGCCCAGCAGCCCGACTCGACCTATGGCGCCCTCAAGGCCGTCGGGGAGCTGCTGGTCAACGAATACTCCCGCAAGGGCTTCCTCGATGGTCGGATCTGCCGGCTGCCCACCATCTCGGTGCGGCCCGGCAAGCCCAATTCCGCCGCCAGCTCCTTCGCCAGCGGCATCCTGCGCGAACCCCTCAACGGCATCCCCACAACCTGCCCCGTGCCGCGCTCGACCCGGATGTGGCTCTCCTCGCCACGCACCGCCGTCGCCAACCTGGTGCACGCCATGGCACTGCCCCAGGAGGACCTGGGCCGCTGGCGCGGCATGAACATCCCCGGAATCTGCGTGACCGTCCAGGAGATGCTGGATGCCTTGGAACGCGTGGGTGGCCCCGAGGTGCGCGCCCTGGTCACCGACGAGCACGACCAGCGCGTGGCCGACATCGTGTGCTCGTGGCCGGGCGACTTCGACGTCGACCACCAGCTCGCGCTCGGATTCGTGCGCGACCAGGACTTCGACGACGTGGTGCGCCAGTACGTCACCGACCACGTGGACTGAGGTGGTGGGAGCCGCGGCCGGACCGACCGGGCTGCGGCTCCCCGTCCACTTGTGCCCCGTGGGCCCAGATCCGCTTGCGCGTGCTCAGATCCGCTTGCGCGGGGGCCCCGGGATGAGGATCTGTCCGGCATCGCGCCAGGCGACCAGCCCCCCGTCGACGAACTCGCAGGTGAAGCCCTGGTCTCGCACCATCTTGACGGCATGGCCGGAGCGCAGCCCGGTGTCGCAGATGAGCACGATCGTCTTGTCGGGCTCGGCGAAGGGGTCGCCCTCGTAGACGGCGTCCATCACGTTCTCGGCCAGCGCCCGCACGTCCACCAGGCGCGCCCCGGGCACGTGGCCGCTCTCGTACTCCTTGAGGCCACGGACGTCGACCAGCACGCCTCCCCGGGCAAGCAGGTTGAGCGCGTCGTCGACGCTGATGCCGCCGTCAGGAGTCATCTTGTTGATCAGTCGCTCGCGGAGTCCCATGCGACCATCACAGCACGCCCAAAGGGAGGGGGAAAGCAATCTGGCGCTGGGCGAACAAGCCTTGCGGAGTTGGCATGCCGCCTTGTCGGGGTGATGATGAGGCCATCACGCGCAGTGATGCACCCACCACCAG
>NZ_JBHWOO010000179.1:0-6915 GCF_043424415.1 Luteococcus sp.
TGGGTCGTCGCGCCCTACGGCTACCCCCTGAACGCCACCTCCGCCAGCCGCCTCACGACGGTCATCGCCGTCCTGGCCATCACCCTCACCCTGTCCTGGATCGCCTGGACCCGCACCCTGCGTCGCCGCGCAGCCCAATGACCACCGACCTCACACCCACCGACGATGACCCGCGCCGTCACCAAGAGCGCCACACGATGGCACACACCACCTCCGGAACAGCACTCGTCTGGATCGACCTGTGGGAGTACCAATGCTGTGGCACACCCCTCCACGCTGGGGACGTCGCCGACCTCACCGTCTCCCATCTCGCGGAAGCCGACCACTGGCAAACGGCAACCGGAGAGCCCATCACCCCGCAGGAACCGGACCAGCGCAGTCCACACCGCCCTCACACCCACCGCGACGGGGCGGGCAGCCTGGGTCAGCACCGTGCCGCGAGCAGGGGCACTCGACTCCACGACGACCGACATGTCAGGCCGCCTTCTGGGCGGTGGGCTTGCTGGTCGCCTCGTCGAAGCCGGTGGCGCGGAAGGACCAGGCGAGCTTCGGGCGACGGCCGTTGTCGTCGATCCAGGGCGTCAGGGTGAGGCCGGTGAACTTGACCGGCGTGAAGGGCAGCCCGGACGTGTTCGTCGGCGGGACCGGCTGGTGGGAGGCGATGAGCTTCACCACGACGGTCTTGTCGCGGTTACCCGCTTCGGGGTCGGCGTCCAGGACTGCGACCTGCCAGACGGGAAGACCGGTCTCCTTGTCGAGCTGCTGCGGCCGGGACCCGTCCGGCCGCTGGGGTGCGTTGAAGTCGAAGACCGCCTCGGCCTGCTCACTGAGCAGGTAGGCCCCGTGGGGGAAGGGCAGTTCCATCGGGACCGGGATCTTGCGTGCCAAAGCCATGACCACTCCTTTGTGACTGTTCCTGCAACCTGCAGGACGTATAAGACATCTTGCACGACCTGAAGGTCTCCTGCAAGACGTTTTTGTCATCTTGTGTGATCTATGAGTCCGTTTCTGTCCTTACGCTTCGCATGGGGTGCAGGTCAGGCATGATGTCTATATGGACATGTCAGAAGTCATTCGCGCGCGCCGTGCTCGCCTTGGCATGTCCCAGGCCGAGCTCGCGTCGCAGTCAGAAGTGGCGGTCCGACAGATCGCCCGCTACGAAGCAGGAGAGCAGCAGCCGGCCTTCAACGTCGCCCAGCGGATCGCCACAGCCCTCGACCTCACCCTCGACGAGCTGGCCGGAAGCTACAGCGACGGCCTGGACCTGTCCGGTGACTGGCACATGTCGTGGCAGACCTGGAAGGACGGCGAGGAGTACTACACCGTCCAGCGCGTGCACGTGGCCCAGAAGAACGACCGCCTGATCCTGGTCGCGGAACGCGGCGAAGGAGAACTGGACGACGGCTACTACGCCTGGCGCGGCGAGATGAAGCTGTGGGACAACGACACCCTGATGGGCTGGTACGCCGCCGCCGACGGAGCCTCCCGATCCAAGGGAACCCTGATCTTCACCCTCAACCCGCAAGGCCTCCACGCCCACGGGCTATGGACCGGCATCAGCTACGACGGACTACTCACCGGACGCGGCGGCATGGCCCGCGACCAGGACAAGGCCCTCGCCATCGCACAGAAGGGAGCCGACGCATGAGCGAGCCGGAATTCGTCACCGTCACCATCACCGCACCCGACCACGAACAACTGGCCAGCATCTGCCGCACCCTCGTGGAAGAACGCCTCGCTGCGTGCGCGAACATCGTTCCCCAGGTCCACTCGATCTATCACTGGGACGGCGCCATCGAAGAGGGCCCCGAAGCGCTCGCCCACCTGCACACCCGCGCCGACCTGTTCTCGACGCTGGAAACCAGGGCGGCAGAACTCCACCCATTCGACGTGCCTCAGGTCGTGGCCCTACCAATGGCCGACGTAGCCAACGCTTACGGGGCTTGGATCAACGACCATGTCACCACTGTCACCTGATGCTGCAGCAGACCCACAACTTAGGTGTCCTGCTCATCGGAATGAATCCATCGGCGACCCAAAACGAGCATCAAAGCGTTTGCCGCAAGCCACAGGAGCCAAAAGAGCCAGAAGGATGTGTGCAGCCAACGGCAGGTCACGACGATGATCCCCCAGGCGACCAGTAGCAAGCCTGTGAAGATGCATCCGCGGCGCCTCTGGAGCGGGGTGACGCTCTTGGTCTGCGATGGGCTGTCGGCCATCTGCAACAGGAGCCGTCGGATGTCGTACTCGGCGGAGCTCATCGAGGACTGACGCTCCGCCAAACGAGCCTCGACACCTTCTATGGTGCCCGTGGGGTCCGCTTGGGGATCTCGGTCGTTGGCCATGAGGCATTATCAACCATCCGGTGGGCGGAGGTCATCCAGCCGGCCGCGACCGACACCGCGCCGGCCAGCACGCTCAGCACGATCCTGGTGTTGGTCTCCGGACTGAACACCGGTGGTCCTCCCATGGTCAGGTCCTCCTGCTCTCAGACGCCGATCATGCCCTCACAACCGGCCTGCCAGAAAGCTTGACGCGGGACAGCGGCATCAGGGTGCTTTGGGGCGCGAGTCCGGGTCTGCCCTGATGTGGTGGCGCCACGCACACCCGTAGCGTCGACACCATGCGTCCAGAACCCGCCATCACGCCCGCCCCTTCCGACGTCGCCGACCTCGTCCAACAGCTGACCTCCGGCCCGTGGCCGACCACTGAGACCGAACGCAGCGCATGGTTCACCCAGCACGGACTGGACATGACCGAGACAGCAACCGACGAGGACTACGTCAATTCGCAGGGGCCGAGCAACTGGGGCAACCCTCGAGGAGGATGGCACTTCCACAACGGCGAGTTCGTAGGGTTGCACTGGTTCCTCTGGTCGGGTGAGCCATGGGACACCGTCGTGGCCCCGGCGGCGACACAGCTCCAGAAGTTGCTCTCCGGGATCGCAGGCTCCCCGGACGACATCGGAAAGTCGAACGGTCCTGCGACAGGGTTCCGCGCCTCTTGGACAGTGAATGGCCACAGCATCGAGATGTATGCCCATGGCCCCCGCCTCGGCGCAGGCATACCCGATGATCGCGCTACAGCCGTGCAGCTGCACGTTGATCACGCCGGCCGCAGCGCCAGCAAGGACGAAGAGGCACGAGCCAGTCGCTGAGTGCGCAGCAGGCACACACGACCCAACACGACACACCACCAGCGGCAGATGCGGATGTTCTAGACCAGACCGTGGAGCGTGGCGAAGGGGTCGTAGGTCGGATCCGTTTGTGGTTGGTACTCGGCGAGCTGGGTGGCCTTGGTCGCTGCCCCCGTGCCGAAGAGCTTCTCGATGAGTGCTGCCGCCATGTCCATGCCGGCGGCCACTCCAGACGAGGTCCAGCGGTCACGGTCCTCCACCCATCGCGCTTCCGTGACCCAGTCGACATCCGCCCCGAAGGAGGAGGCCCAGTCGAAGGCGAACTTGTTGCTCGTCGCGCGGTACCCGTCAAGTGCACCGGCCGCGGCCAGGAGGGCGGAGCCCGTGCAGACCGATGTGACCAGCTGTGCAGACTGTCCGGTCTCGCTGAGCCACGTCAGGAACCTCAGGTTGGAGGTTAGTGGGCGTGTTCCGGCGCCGCCCGGGACGAGGATGATGTCGGGGTCGTGGAGCTCGCTGTGGGCGAGGTCGGTGATGACTTGGGCGCCCTGGGAGCTACGGACGGGACCGGCGACGGGGCCTGCGTAGTCGATGGTGACGCCAGGAACCTTGCTCATCAGTTCGACTGGTCCGAACACGTCGAGCAGCTGGAACTGGTCGAACAGGATGATCGTGATGCGACGCTCGTTGCTGGGCACGCCCCGAGCCTATCGGCGCGTTGGGCGCCACCACGGCGGCAGATGATCGCGTTGATCGGGCCCGACTCGAGGGCCGGCTTAGCTGCTGGCGCGGTGGATGAGCTCGTGGCCGAGGATGAGCTGTCGGGGCTGACAGTTCGGGTCGACCAGCAGCCGTGCGGTGTGAGTGCCTTGGTCGCGGGCGTAGGTATCAATGGTGGTGAGGTCACGTTCCTCTGTGTCGGGGATGCCGTCGAACCCGGTGACGGCGATGTCGACTCCAGGGCTCAGGTGACGACGGTTCAGTTCATCGAGAGCGCCGATGGCCAGCGGATCCCCGACGCAGGCCAGGGCAGTTGTGTTGGGACATGCATCGAGGGCGGCCGCTGCCGCTGCGGCGCCCGCTGCCCGTCCCCAGCTGGTCGCTTGGGCGACCGTGGGTGGGCAGGGGCCAAGGCCATTGACGATGCCCTGGGTGCGGGCCCAAGGCCCGTTCGGTCGTTCTGCGGCTAGGTAGTCAGCCCAAGTCATGGTGACGGGTGTCGGATGCTGGTGTGCGACGGGCCCGGTGATCAGGCACACGTGGTCATGTCCACGCTCTCGAAGATGAGCAGCGATCGCTGTCCCGGCGGCGTGCTCGTCGATGGTGACGTAGCAGGGGCCGTGAGGTCCGCCGGCGACCACGGGAAGTCCTTGGGATCGGGCCATGGACATGATCGGGTGGGACGACCAGGTCACCGCGATCCCATCGACCAGCGTGTTCCTGAGTGCGGTGGCTGATGCCTGCTGGGTGGCTGGGACCGTCATGAGCACGAGACTGGCCTGCGCGGTGCGCAGCTCGTCGGAGAAGCCAGCCAGCCACTGGATCTTGAACTGGTCGTCGAAGGCGGACTGCAACGGGTCCATGAATACGACCCCGTAGGCGTTGGCGTGCCCTTGGCGCAAGATTCTGCCGGCAACGTGGGGGCCGTAGTAGCCCATCTTCGCGGCCCTGGTCAGGATCCTGTCGCGGAGCTCAGTGGAGAGCTGGTCGGGGCGGCTGAACGCGTTGCTCACCGTTGTGGTCGACACGCCCATGACCTGCGCCACGTCCTGCATCCGTACCATCCTCCTACCTCCTCCCCTCGTCGATGCTGTCTTGATCGATCAAGAAGATACTGGCCACCGGATCGTTTGACGAGAACACGCAGGGAGTACAGCCCATGAACGAGGACACCTACACCGGCCAGGACATGGCCATCGACTGGGCAGCAGCCCGCGCCGCGAACCAGGTCATGTGGGACGAGCGCGCACCCCAGCACGAGGTCAGCTACGGCGCTGCCGATTTCGCGGCAGACCCGACCCAGAACTGGGTCGAGAAGGACCTGGCCGTGCTCGAACCCTTCCTGCCCGGTCACAGCATCCGCGGTCTGGACGTGATCCACCTTCAGTGTCACATCGGCACCGACACCCTCTCCCTGGCCCGCGCCGGCGCCACGGTCACGGGCCTCGACTTCTCCCAGGAATCCCTGGCCGTGGCCCGTCGTCTCACACACGACAGTGGCTTGGACGCGGCTTGGGTGCAGGCCGATGCGCTGGAGGCCCGCGCGGCCGTGGACGGGGACTTCGACGTCGTGTTCACCGGCGTGGGTGCCCTGACCTGGCTCAACGACCTCCACCAGTGGGCCCGGCAGGTAGCCGCACTCCTGCGGCCCGGCGGCACTTTCTACATCCGCGATGGGCACCCCATGCTGTACGCGATGGACGAGTCACGTCTCCCGCTGCAGGTGCGCAACCGCTACTTCGCCAACGGCACCGCCCAGACCTGGGACGACGACAGCAGCTACGTCCCCGGCGTCACCACCACCCGCACCCGCACCTACGAGTGGCCCCACTCGATGTCCGAGATCATCACCGCCCTGCTCGACGCCGGGCTCCGCCTCGACCTGTTTCACGAGGACAAGACCCTTGACTGGCAATGGGGCACCTTCATGAAACCCACACCGGACGGTTACGTCATGCCCTACGAACTGCGCGACACCGTGCCGCTCACCTACACACTCGTGGCCACCAAGCTCTGAGCACATCCGATACGCGGAGAACCGTTGCAGATCGTGACGGCCGCGCGCTGAATGCGGGGCTGGCGGCAGATGATCGCGTGTGCAGGTGGTTCGATACGCCCATGAGCCCCCTCAGCGTGAAGGTCATCGCGAGTACTCCGGAAGTGCGTCAGCTGCTGGCCCGGATCCATGAGGAGTCCGCGGTGGAGGCGTACGCGCACATCTTCACCGATCCGTTCCCACGCGAGGAGACGCAACAGAGGTGGAACTCCTACTCGGGAAGCATTGCCCTGGCCTCAATCGAGAACTCGGTAGTGGGGTTCGTGGCGTGGCATGACGGTGAGGTCGATGCGCTCTACGTGCTTCCTAGCGCTGCTGGATGCGGGGCGGGTGGGCGTCTCTTGGAGGCAGCAGCCAACGCGACACGGCTGTGGGTTCTCGAGGACAACAGTCACGCGCGAGGGTTCTACGAGCGGCGGGGCTGGTCGCCCTCCGGTCGCATCCGTCAGCAGTATGGACCGGTTCGGGAACTCGAATACGTCCGCGCTCCATCCTGATTCGACCATTAGCACAGCTCCTGGCAGCGGCTACTAGTTGAAGCGCCCCAGGTTTGATGCCGCATCCTTGTGAGTTCGAGAGGATGTCAGCATGCCGAAAGTTGTCGATGAGAAGGTCCGTGCCCGGGCGGTGCGGTTGGTGCAGGAGCACCGAGCGGAGTACCCGACGGTGTCGAAGGCGTTGGAGGCGGTGGCCCGGCAGGAGGGGGTTGGCAAGGAATCCTTGCGCCGGTGGGTGAACCAGGCCGAGATCGATGCCGGGACCCGCCAGGGCACGACCAGTGACGAGCTGGCCGAGATCAAAAAGCTCAAGGCCGAGAACAAACGCCTACGAGAAGACGTGGCCATCTTGAAGGCGGCCACAACTTATGTGGGTGATCGGTGTCAAGCGGTGGCGTGATCGAGGTCTTCGAGTAGGTGGGTGTAGATCTCGGTGCGGCGGGTTTGTCCTTTGGCGCAGGCGTCGTTTCGTTGGGCGATGAGGGTGGGCCGGTGCTGGTTGGTGG
>NZ_JBHWOO010000180.1:0-13311 GCF_043424415.1 Luteococcus sp.
ACTGACCGGAGATGACGATTGAATTCGGTCTGCCTGTGGAAGCTGGGGCCCGCAATAGCTGTTCGCGCCCTGTCACGGCGTTACTCGTGGGGTTGCGGATGTCTCTATTCTTGGCCGCTCGGCCAAGACGCCGAAAGAATCCCCACGGTCATGCCGTGGGAGTCGACGCACCTGCGTGACGCCTCGAAGTGGATGCCGATCGGATGATCGTCTTCACCCGGCATCGACTCGCAGTCACTCGTCGGCAGAGCAACATCGCGCGCGCGTTCGCGGGCGCGGTGCCCACGCGGGTAATCCTGCAGGAGCCAACAATCGTTGGTCGCCAAGAGCGGGTTGTGGAACATGTTCTTCACCGGTCCCCGGACTCGTGGCGCCTCCGCAGGCGCTCCATGGATTCCCACCCCAGCTTCATTGAGTTGTAGCCGACTAATAGAAGCAGGGCGAGAGATCCGAGTGCCATTGCAACGGTCGGCAGCGACTTGGCCAACGCGGTGACGACGCCTGCCGCAGCAAGGGCCGCCCCCAGCTCCACCCCACGGTGACTGCCTTGGATGGCGAAGGCGATCGCGAGGCCGACGATCATGGCCGCCAGACCAAACGAGGCCGCCTGCGGCATCGTAGGACCCCGTCCGGTAAACATATCCACGATCCCCACATGCAAGCACAACAGGAGAACTGCCAGCATGGCGAGGACGAGGGACAGAATCCGGCTCTGGCCCATGCTGCTCAACCCGCTGCCCAGAGGGGTCGCATTCACCATCCGCGTCCAGAGCGGGGCCAACGCGAACAGCGCTGTGCACAAAATGAGGACGGACGGCATGGCCATTACCGAAAGAGCCCGGCTGGCCACCGATTCCCCATGCCTACCTCCGGCCTCCCGGGTGACGATCACGGTCGGCATGCTCGACCACTTCATGAACGCGTACACGCCCATCGTCACAAGGCACGCCAGTGCGACGACATATCCAGCCAGCGGCTGCCCGGGCCTGGATGATCCGACCATGGTGGACTCCTTTCACGTCCCTGCAGCGTGTCACACTCTTTCCTGGTGCGCATCGTCCAATGGTCGGCTATTAGGGTCATTCTTTAGTGGGCATCATCTCCAAGCGGGGAAAGCGCGCCTCGACGCGCCATCCCAACGCGGTGGGTCCTGCGGAGGCTGATCCGCCAAGCAGGCGCGCCCTCAGCTCCATGCCGCGTACCCCCGCCCCGCCCCCACTGACGCCACTGGATGGCTCTCGGGCGTGCGTGTTGTCGACACGGATGATCAACTCGTCCGGGCCGTTCGCGATCGTCACGGTGATGTCGGATCCCGGCGCGTAGCGGATGGCGTTCGTTAGCGACTCTTGGACGATCCGGTAGCCGGCGAGCTCGACGGCGGGGGTGGTGGTGGACAGGTCACCAGTTATCTGCAGCTCGATGCGTGGCGCGATGCGGCGGGTGTTGTCCACCAGTACCTCCACATCGCGGAGTTGCGGCTGGGGGGCCATGGGCACGTCCGAGGGATCCGCCACCCACTGCGCGATCTCCCGCAAGCTGATTGTGGCCCTCCCGGCTTCCTGCTCGAGTTCCTTCAGCAGCAGCGCAGCGCGATCGGGGTGCGACGCCACCGCCCGTCGAGCCAGCTTCGCGTTGAGGAGCACCGCGGTCAGGTGGTGGGAGGCAACGTCGTGCAGTTCCCGAGTCATCTGGTCCCGCTGGTCCTGGAGCGCTTCGGCGAGCGCGGCCGCCCGCTCCCGACGCTCCAAGAGCAGGAGGTGTTCGGCGAGTTCGCGCCGCTCAGCCGACCACTGCAGCCACGCTCCGGCCGCAGCTGGAGCACCGAGAAAGATGACGCTGGTAAGAGTTCCGATCAGGACCCGCGATGACGCGGTCACACCGCCCGCCGGCCCGCAGTAGGGCACGATCAGATACAGGATGATCATGACAGCCATCGCCTGTCCGACGCCCGCCAAAGTCTTCACTACGTTCGGTTGGTGGCCGACGATGAACGCGAGGGGCATGTACAGCAGCAGTTGCGTCAAGGATGGTTTCCCCAGCAAGAAGGCTCCCAACACGGCGCTGTAGTGGAAGACGCAGAAAACCAGAAGGGGTCGGTGTCCCAGGGCGAGGAATCCGATCACTCCCAAGATGACAACGACCACGACGAACAGCACGGCGTAGGCGTCCATCCGGGCCGATTGGGCGACTGCCATGAGGATCGTCAGGAGGCCACACGACAGCACGCTGGCGGCGGCCACCGACGAGCGCGCGGCCACGTCCGACGACTGTGCTCGCTCACCGGCCCCCACGATGGGCTTCACTTGGAGATTCGTCTAGGCGGGGACGAAGGAAAGCTCTTCACGCGTGAAACTGTACGCAGCCGTCAACACGCTCACCAGCGCCCATGTGCCGCTGGCCGCCAGCGCCACCCAACCCGTAGCGCCCAGTTCGACGGAGTGAGCGGCGGAGGCGAGAGGGAGGAGGTGAAACGCTTGGGGTACGCCGGCCACGTTGCCAAGTGCCTGCATGGTCGACTCGACCCCGACGAGTACGCCCAGCCCCACAAGCAGCGGGGCCTGACGACGCACCAGGAAACCCAGGCCAGCTCCGAGGCAGCCGCACAAGGTCAACGCGGCAATTCCGCGGAATTGCAACGCGAGCACCTGCAGCCCAGTGAGGTGGAGGCTGGCATGTTGTGCAGCCAAGCCGCACCGCAGGATGAGGAAACGCACGAAGGCGATTCCAGCAGAAATGAGTAGCGCGGTCAGCGCAACTGCGGCCACCTTGTCGGCCAGCAGCCGCTGCCGCCGCGGCTGCGCAATGAGGGTGGCTGCCATCGAGCCGTACCGGTATTCCCGCACCACGAACAGCCCACCTAGGGCAACGAGACCCAATGCGACGATGCTCGTGCCGCCGCTGGCTCCCGTCGGATCGAGGGCGATACGTTGCATGTCGACGGTGTCGATCGAGAGCTTCGACAGAGTCTCTGGGGACATGTGTTGCGCTTGGGTAGCGTTGGGCACCACGGCATTCAACTTGATGAGGGCGCGAATGGCCGCTATAGCGAAGACCTCGATGGTCGCCAGCAGGATCGTGCCCACAGCGAGTGCAGCCGCCGCGAGAAAGGCAAGCCGCCCCTTTCTCATTCTCATCAACTCGACCTTCATGTCCGGACCCTCTCGTTCGTCTGCGTGGCGTGATAGAAGTCCTCGAGATCGTCCGGGCATGTGTCGGACATGGCGACGACGCGGCCACCACGGATCACGACCACAGCATCGACCAGTCGTTGCATTTCACTCAGGATGTGGCTCGTGATGAGAACCGTCCCCCCGTTTGCGGCGAATCGCCGCAGAAACCCTCGTAGCCACTCGATACCTTCTGGATCCAGGCCGTTGGCGGGTTCGTCCAGGACCAAAATTTTCGGCGAGCCCACCAAGGCGATGGCCAGGGCCAGTCGCTGACGCATGCCCAAGCTCATCTGCCCGACCTTCGTCTTGCCGCACCCCGGCAGCCCCACCTGGTCCAGCAACTGTTGCGTACTCGCGGGGCCGCTGCTCACACTAGCCATGGCCTGCGCGAGTTCTAGGTGGTCATTGGCGCTCCTCCCTGGTTGAAGACCGGCGTTCTCACACATAGCGCCGAGGATTCGCGCAGGACGCCCGATCTGTCGATAAGGGACTCCTTCCACCAAGGCTTGGCCGGAATCTGGCTCGGCCAAGGCCAACAGGCACCGCAACGTTGTTGTCTTGCCGGAGCCGTTCGGCCCCACCAGTCCTGTCACAGCGCCTCTTCGAGCCACGAACGTGATGTCGTGGAGGACCGGGTCACCCCCCAAGCTCTTGCTCAGCCCGCGAACAACGATGGGGGCTTCTGGGGTGACGTCGTGTAGGCGCGTCGCGTTCACGAAGCTCTGTTCGTCGATGGTCACTGTTGTCTCCTCACGCTCATGCGGCTTGGGGAGCCGCCAGGAGCTCTTGAAAGCTCGTGTTGCAGTCAGACAGCTCTTCCAGGAGTCCATCCCCGGCGACTTGCCCTTGGTTCAAGATCAGGACTCGGTCTTCAGGGTTGAGGCGCTCCACGCCATGTGACACGACGACGAGAGCCCGGTCTTTGCTGAACTCGTCCAGGATCGCCGCCAAGCTGCGCCGTGTCGCGGGGTCGAGATTCGCGTCGGGTTCGTCCATGAGCACCAGCTCGGCATCGCTGAGCAGTACCTGAGCCCATGCGATGCGTTGGCGCTGGCCGCCAGAAAGGCTCACCCCGGCCTGCCCCAGGTCGGCGTCCAAGCCGAAGTGGCTCTTGCCGAGCAAGTCGGTGAGCCCGACCTTGTGAAGCACCCGGGTGAGGGTGTCGTCGTCCCGATTGGCCCCACCCACCAAGAGGTTGTCTCGGAGGGTGCCGCTGAGGATGGAGGCCTCCTGAGGCACCAGCGCTAGACGGCGGCGGTAGTCGAACATCTCGAGCTCCTCGATCGGGACCCCCTTGAATCGAATCTGCCCACTCGAGGGTGTGTAGAACCGCTCAACCAGCTCCAGCAATGTGCTCTTGCCGGCACCAGAGCGACCCAGCACGGTCAACCGTTCCCCGACCTGGAGGCTGAAACTGACGTATTGGAGTGTCGGCACCGACTCCTCGTAGCCGAAGGTGACCGCGTCGAACTCCAGCAGAGGGCTACCCTCGGTCGGCACGGGCCTAGCAGTTACCTGGGCGTCCGCCTCCGTCTCGACGAACTCAATCTCGTGGCACCTGCGCAACGCACCCAGCCCAACTTGGGTCTGAGTCAAAGCTCCGCCCAGGGCACCAATGGGAACGATGATCATGAACATGTACATCAGGTACGCCAAGAAGCCCCCCAGGGTTAGCGCCCCCTGCGCGAGACGCTGCGTGCCCACGATGATGACCGCAGCGATGGCCGCTTGGACACAGACGTTGAGCGCCGGCTGGATCCAGGCGGATAACCTCGTGATCCTCATCGACGTCCGGTAGACGCCTCGCGATGAATCGATCAGGTGTCTGAGCTCGCTCGACTGGGCATTCGTGGCTTTGACGATGCGGAGAGCCGCGAGAACCCTGTCCACGCTCACGGAGAACGATCCGAGCGATTCCTGCACCTCGGTCGACATCCGATTGGCGCGACCTGTCACGGTCAGTACGAGCACGAGTCCTATGACGAACGACGCCGCAGTCACCGCGAAGAGGAGCAGATCAGCGGTCACCATGAAGGCTGCCATGCCTACGATCATGATCAGCGATCCGAACACGGGAAGGACGCCGGCTGCCAGGAATTGCTTCACCATGAGGCTGTCCACAGTGGCTCGTGACAGGAGATCTGCGCTGTTGGAGCGGTCGCGCTCTTCGACGGTCATCTCGACGTAGCGCTCCGAGATGCGCGAACGTAGCTCGTGGGCAACCGCCTCCGAGCCGCGCCCAGCCAAGTAGGACTGCACGGCAGCGATCACCGTGGCGGTCGCAACCAGCGCTGCGAGCTGTTCGACGGTTCGGGTGGCCAGTTGACCTTGGATGCCGTCGTTTACGGCCTTCTGCAGCAAGCGTGGTTGAAAAATGGTCACTACCGCGGAAATGACGGACAGAGCTACGGCGGCCGCCAGTACACCCCGGTGGCCCTTGGTGAGTTGGGCCACGTACTGGAGGAGTGTGGGTGGCGCATCCGGGACATTCCCGGGATCGAGGCGCGTGGGCATGGACGTATCCTTTCTAGAGCGGTGGTTGCGGGATCGTGCGTTGGTCCCGCAACCACCGTCCTTTGACTTGCGATCGTCAGACGGTGAGGCAGAGCGCCACCGAGGCCAGGCTGACCGAGCAGATCGAGCAGCTGGCGAAGCTCACGACATTGCAGGTGCGCGCGTCGTCGGATGTGCCGACCTCGGCGTCCTGTAGCTGGAGAACGAAGTTCATTGTTGTCACCTCCTTCGCATGCTGTAGACCGACTGTGGATTGGGAGTCAGCACCACCAGGCGCTGACGCTGCTGCCGCACAGGAGCAGGCTGGTCGTGCTGCCGATCCGGTGTGTGTCCTCGTCGCTGGCGTACGACTGGAGGAAAAGGATGTCCGTCATTGGATTCACCTCCTTCGATGTACCGAGCGCGTTTTCAGCAGACCGCGGCACTGAAGCTGCTCGCGCAGCCCACGAGGCTCCAGGTGCTCCAGAAGCGCTCGTCGTTGTGGTCGGCATCGGCGGCCTGGAGGCTCAAGATGAAGTTCATTTCTGTCTTCTTTCGGGTTTGTTGGGTCAGCAGACGATGACGCTGGTGGTGCTGAAGCAGAACGCCCAGCTGTTGGTGCTCGGTGAACGATCCTGATGCGTCTCGTTGGCCAGGGTCTGGAGTTCGAGGATGGTGGACATTCGGGTCTTCCTTTCGTGGGGGTCAGCAGAACAGCCAGCTGGTGTTGCTGTAGCAGAGCCAATTCGAGTTGGTGCTGGGGCTGCGATGATCGTTCTTGTCGGCAGCCAGTTCCTGCAGTTCGAGGATCGATGCCATGTTTCTCACCTCCCTTCGGTTGTCGTGGCGATCCCGCTGAGATGCGGGCTGCTTTGGGGGGACCAGCAGTCCAGCAGGAACGCGGCCGGCTCCACACGTTCGGAGCCAAGGCACCGCTTCGCGTAGATGCGCAGCGCGGCTAGGACGCCTGCGCTTCCCGTGGAAAGGTCCGTCGAGAGACGCATCAGCTGCTCGCCTGGGAACACGATCCCGTTGCGACGCACTAGCGCGTGGGTGCCCAGCCGAGTCGCTTCGCGTTGCAAGGTCTCCAGGCTCGCCACTTGCGCATAGGGGGTGTCCAGGATCCGGTCGATGAACATCGTGAACCCCGCGCGGCCGTTGAACAGGTTGCTCTGGATGGCGAACGGCGGAACGATGTTACGTTCGATCCCTTGCAGCACATGGACGAGCCCGTCGTCCTCCCTGTTGCGGAGATACCGCATGATCGCGAGGCCCACACCCATGGATCCGGTTGCGATGTAGGGCAGCACACGCCAGCCTTCGTTGAGCTGCAACGATCCGTCAGAAGTGGGGGTCAGGAGCTCCACCTCACGACGCAACACGAAGTCGGCGCGATCGAGGTCGTCGGTGTCCCTGGTGAACTCGTAGCTCGCGAGCCAGAACATGGCCTGGCCGGCCATGCCCCACATCAGCCCACCCTTACCCACCGCGGCGGTGGCGTAGCCACGCACGTCGCGCACCATCGCCGAGCGATCCTCGCCGAACCGTTCTGCCATGACATCGTGGATCTGCGCGATCGACGAGGCATGGCGGCGAGGTTCGCCCTGGCAAAGGGCGTCGTCCATCATGCTGATGCCAATCCCGGACAAGCCGGAGTACATGTCGCTCGTGAGACGAGAGAAGTCGGTGCTGGCCAGCCGCTGGTAGAGCCGATTGGCAGCAGCAGGTCGATCCAACCGGGCCAGCGCCCAAGCCGCGCCGGCGATCCCATCGAAGAACCCAACCGACATCTGTTGGGGGTTCTCGGCCGCGTCTTCGATCCAGTCCAGGACCTCGTCCCGGCGTTGCGCTTCCGGATAGGCGACCAACACCCCCGCCGCTCCCGTGGCTATCCCGAAGCCCCCTTCGCTGAACTGTCGGACGTCTCCGGGGTACACACGGTCGGATCGCGATAGGTCCACGGAATCGTCGATGCCACGCCCGATGGCACGGTCGATGTCCGTCATGTGCATGGGGCTGTCGATGGCCCAGTTGTCGCGCAGTTCGCGGACCCGACGTGCGCCGCTACTGAGGTGGCTGGTCGATGCAGGCAGGTCCATGTCGGTGATGATCGAATGGCAGTAGTCCTCATCCAGCTGGAACGTCTGGCGGGCCTGATCGACCATTGACGCCAGCTTCGAGGAATCCAGCGGTAACACGACAGTGAGCGGCAGGAACATAGCCAGGCGCATGCACGCCAGAGAGTACAGATCGGCGGCGACGCCGGTCCGGCCGTCTTCGGCGACGTAGCCCGGGGCCCCAGCTGGGGCGATATTCGTCTCACCCACCTCGTATGCCATTTCGAAGTCGATGAACCGAGCGCGACCGTCGGGCGTCACGATGATGTTGTTCGGGTGCAGGTCCCCGAACACAATTTCCCGGCTGTGGAACAGCCTCACCGCCTCCTCGATCTGGGAGAGGAGGCCGACAGCCCACTCCTTGTACTCGATGAAGTCATCGTCGGTGGCGTTGCCCCTAATGGTGGGAGACCTCAGCACCATCTCTTGGTTCAGCGTGGTGCCCTCGATGAGCTCCTCTACGAGGAAGTGATGACCTCCCGCCTCGAAGCAGTGGTGCAGCTTCACCACCGCTTCCACATCCGACAGTCGGCTCAGAAAGTCTTCCTCCTTGCGGAGACGCTCAACCGCATCCCTGCCATCCGGACCCAGGCCCGCGAAGGGGCGAGCCTCCTTCAGCACCACCGCATCGCCTCCCTCGGAGGGGATGGCCTTGTAGATGCCGCCGCCGTTGCTGAAGTGGAGTGCCTCGACGACCTGGTAGGGAAAGTCCTCGGGACGGGCACTGCTCCCCAACAGATCAACCTGCTCCTGCACGAAAGCCGGCAGGGTCACCCACTCCGGGGGGCGGAACACCGGCTGGCGCTCGTCCGGAACGAGCTGCCCTTGGGGGTGGTGGATGGCTGGGACCATCTCGTCGCTGTCGGAGCGCACGTACATCGGCTTGAAGCCGCCGTAGCGGCAGTAGAGTGGGCCGTTACGGAAACGAATGTCACTGAGGATGTACGGACCGGACTCCCCGCCAATGATGTCGTCCAGTTCGTGCAGGATCCGGGAGCATGCCTGCTCCGAGTCGGGGTAGATGGTGATGAACTTCCCGCTCCCCCCGCGGTGAGCGTACTTCATGTTGGATCGTTGCATCTCTGCGCTAGTCGGCAGGTACTTGAACGAGATCGATTCGCGATGACAGTAGAGGGCCACCGCATCCAGGATCTTCTGCGCGTTTTCCATCGTCGCCGAGACGTGGATCTTCCACCCCTGCTCGACGAGGTTTGGCTCCTGGGGCATGACATAGCACCAGCCGTTCGACACCTCGATCCCCCACGCCCCCCACGACACCTGGCGGGGGAGCTCGAAGCGGCGTTGGCGCGTCGCCTGGCCGACCCGAGCCACGTCGTAGAACGCGGGATCAGCGAAGCAGTAGGCGATGTACTTCATGTCCATGTCAGGTCTCCAAGGTGGAAATGCCGCGTTGTATGAGATGAAGCTCTCCCGGCCGTCAGAGCCAGTCAATGGGGGATTATTCCGGTAGCGAACGGCTCCTAATCCACGATCGAGGAAGTAACACTCCTAGCCAAACAGCGTTTGAAAGCTGCCGTAAGCGGGCGTGGAGGCCGTGGGGATTGTCGCTAAGTAGGGCATACGAATGGCACCAAAGGAGTAGGGGACCTCCCGGATCCATCGACCTTTGGACGGCACCGACGCGGCCGCCCAACCGTGACGTCTTGACGCGCCGCTACCCACCAGAGAGGCTCAGTGCGACGGCGACTCGACACCGGAGGAACAGTGGACAAAGCGTTAGACAACGAAGCGATCACCGTCGTCGTCGCGGACGATCAGCCGATCATCCGCCGAGGACTACGCCAGTTCTTGGCCGACGAGCCTGACATAGAGGTGATCGGTGAAGCATCGACCGGGCGCGAGGTCATCGCCCTGTGCCGAGAGCTGCACCCGCAAGTTGTGCTGATGGATCTACGCATGCCCGAAGGAAGCGGACTCTGGGCCACCAAAGAGATCCTCGCCCGGGAGACATCCACGAAGATCCTGGCCGTCACCACATTCGAGCTGGACGAGTACTTGTTCGCAGCGATGGACCTCGGCACGAGCGGCTTCGCCAACAAGGACATCGACCTCGATGACCTGCCGGATGCAGTCCGGGTGGTAGCAGCCGGCGGCTGCTGGCTGAAGCCGCGGCTAGCTGCCCGCCTCGCAGCCGAGTTTTCCAACCGCCGCCCAGCAGGAGCCAGACCAACGGACGACAGATCCCCCAGCATCTTGAGCCCCCGCGAGCAGGAAGTGTCGGCCCTTATCGCCGAAGGGCTCACCAACCAACAGATCGCCCGTCGTCTGGGA
This sequence comes from Luteococcus sp., assembly GCF_043424415.1. Classification (NCBI taxonomy): domain Bacteria; kingdom Bacillati; phylum Actinomycetota; class Actinomycetes; order Propionibacteriales; family Propionibacteriaceae; genus Luteococcus; species Luteococcus sp. Next base: position 10,073 of record NZ_JBHWOO010000180.1, read on the forward strand.
CTCGAGACGACGACCATAAAGGCACATATCAGTTCAGTGTTCACCAAGCTGGACATGAACAATCGCGTGCAGATCGCATTGTGGGCTCACGATCACAACTTGCGCGCCGCGACTGGGGGGCTGGGATGAGCGTCGGCGATGCGTCGCGGACCATCCATGTCTTGGGCAGGGTCTGGCAGGACCCGTGGGACGGATTGCGCGACCACCCATCGTTGCTTCGACGAGAACTAGACCAAGAGAACCAAGCAGCGAGCGACGCGCTGAGCAGCATGACAGACACCGTGGCCAGATTGGCGGCGAGGCACCCCGCATGGCAGCTCTTGGCCTCAGAGTTGCCACCCGCCCAGGCGCTCGGCGACTTCTGGTACCTGCCAGTGGTCGATGACAAGGCCACGGTCCCCAGGATCGTGCGTACGCCCCGAAGCGATCCGATGCCCACGCCCGGCGATATCAAGAGCGGAATGCCGCACGACACAGCCCTCGATCTGCCACGCCTGATCGGCAAGCAAGCGCTGGGCAGTGTCGCCTTCAGTGTCGACGGGAGCCTTGCAGCGTGGACAAGCGACAGCTCCGGGGCCGAGCGTTTCACCCTCAACATCATCGAGGTGTCCAGCGGACAGGTGCTTGTTCCACCTGTCGATGGGTGTGGACCAGGCATCTGGCTGGCACCCGATGGGCGGTCGGCCTACTGGATGGAACTCGACGCACTCCAACGCCCCTGGCGCTTGATGCACCTCGACATCGACACGCACGACAGAGAACCAGTACTTGAAGAAATGGACCAGACCCGTCGCCTCCGGGCACGCCTTGCCGCCGACAACTCTCACATGGTGATCTCGTCGGTGGCGCGAGGAACAAGCAATCACTGGATCCTCCCACTGAAACCTGGGGGCATGGTCACCCCCGTCCCGCCACCCGTAGGGAGCCACTTGGCCACCGTGGACGTGGGCTGTCTGGGGGGCAAACCGGCGATCTTCTCGCTTGTCTCGAACGACAGCCACCCAGGCGATCGGTTGATGGTTCGACCGATCGACTCTTTGGGGGGTTGGATCCTCCTTTACGATGCGGGAGAAGATACCCAACTCACACCACCATTGCTGCTGCGCGACCATGTGGTCCTCGGTTGCAAGGATCACTCTGGGGACAGCCGTCTACTCGTCCGATCGACGCACCGCAACTCTGTTTGGCGTCAATTGCCGGCCGACCCCCACGCCACCCTCGCGGTAGCGCAGACACCCCCGTGGGACGGTTCCAGGCTCACGGTGTCGGTCACCTCGTACGTGCAGCCCCCAACGATGGGCCACATCGAACTGTCCAGCACGGAGCTTGACGTCCAACTGCCGTACGCCGTGGGTGGACCCTACAGCGTGGAAGAGATGCACGTGGCCGCCGGCGATGGCGTCCAGATCCCGGTCACTGTTCTCAGCAGGCCAGATCGACTAGACGGGCCCGCGCCGTGCGTCATCACTGCCTACGGCGCGTACGGGGTGAGTCAACGCCCCAGCTACAACCCGGTGATCACCAGCATGCTCGATGCCGGAATGGTCTACGCGGTTGCGCACGTCCGGGGCGGCGGGGAGGGAGGCCGGGACTGGCACACCGCTGCCACTGGGTTGCGGAAAAAGACAACGTTCACGGACTTCATCGCTGTGGTCGAGTACTTGGTTGCCAACGGCGTCGCGGACCGCAGGCGCATCGGGGCGCACGGCGGCAGTGCCGGAGGGCTGCTGATAGGCGCCGTCCTGAACATGCAACCCGATCTGCTGGCCGTTGCCGCCGCGAGCGTTCCCTTCGTGGATCCCGTGACGACCATGCTGCACCCAGAGCTGCCCCTGACCATTTCGGATAGGCCCGAGTGGGGTGATCCTCTGACCGACCCCGAGACGCTCGACTACATGCTGTCCTACTCCCCCATCCACAACATCATCAAGGGGCGCACCTATCCCCCCATCCTCGTCACAGCCGGCCTGGACGACTCACGTGTGAGTCCCCTCGAAGCGTTCAAGTGGGTTCGTGCGCTCAGGAGGGACGCCTCCGGAGGACCCTTCGTGCTGCGGATTCGTGACGGGGGTCACGTGGGCGGCGCCGACATCGCGGAGTCCATCGGCGCGATCCTCACCGAATTCACCTGGCTGGCGAGCCACCTGGGGGTGGAGCTCGCACCGCCTGGGTGAGGCGAACTGCCAGGGATGTTGGGCAGCCATATCGGCGGTCTTCACGGCATGGCCGAGAGCAGCTGTGAGGCCAGCAAGATCCGTGCATCCGACAGGCGGTGGCAGGCATGTCGCAGCGCGTCTTCGACACCGCAGTTCTCATGCCCACCCTTGCGCGTGGACAGTTTCCTTCCGACAAGTGAGTTCACCACCCGACTGACGAACCGAGAGACTCGGGCCCGCGACGGCCATCTCATGCGTGTTATCCCACGAGATGGAAGAGAACGGGGAGTGCACCTTGGCGCCCCCGGGGACAATCGTTGGCGGAGGGGACGACTGCTCGGCACGTGATGGTGGCTGTGCGGCTTGGTGAGCACTCCGGCGGGCGGTCTTCAACCAACCTAAGGCCCTGTCGGGTGCTCCGATGCCATCTTGGAGTCATACGCTGATGTCCACACTGGATCATCCACCAAGTGATGGGGTAAGGATGAACATGCAACTGCTGGAGGCTGGCGTCTCCCATGACCTCGACACAGTACACGTTGCCCAGTACTTCCTGTGGCTGGACGCGCAACGCCCTGAGCCGGACGGGACCCAGCCGAAGCTGAATCGCCCCGGGATGTCCGGAGACTCCGAACTTTGGGAAGGTTGGAGTCATGCCAGGCAACACGAACAAGCGCTACCCGGCTGAGTTGAAGACCCGGGCGGTGCGGATGTATCACGAGACCCGCCCGGACTACGAGGGCGACTGGCCCGCGATGATCAAGGTCGTCGAACTGGTCGGAGTCTCGACCCCGGAAACCCTGCGGCGCTGGGTCCGTCAGGACGAGGTCGACCAGGGCCAGCGCCCGGGCCTCACCAGCGAGGAGTCGGCCGAGATCAAACGTCTGAAGCGGGAGAATGCGGAACTGAGAAGAGCGAATGCGATGCTGAAGGCGGCATCGGCTTATGTGGGTGATCGGTGTCAAGCGGTGGCGTGATCGAGGTCTTCGAGTAGGTGGGTGTAGATCTCGGTGCGGCGGGTTTGTCCTTTGGCGCAGGCGTCGTTTCGTTGGGCGATGAGGGTGGGCCGGTGCTGGTTGGTGG
>NZ_JBHWOO010000181.1:0-24836 GCF_043424415.1 Luteococcus sp.
GGTGTGCACCTTAGCACGGCCACGTCGGCCGCCTCCAGTCGCTTGACCCTTTCCGGGTCGCCGGAGCGACGGATCGACTCGTCGGCGGCCACCGGCACGGCGATGCCGCGACGGGCCAGCTCCCGGCGCAGGCGGGCCAGCTCCTCGGTGTCCATCACCGGCTGCTCGGCATATTCCAGCTCGAAGCGGCCGAGCTGGCGCAGGTTCTCCACGGCCTCGTCCAGCTCCCACTGACCATTGGCGTCGACCCGGACCCTGCCGCCGGGTCCGAGGGCGTCACGCACCGCCTCGACCCGTGCCAGGTCGTCGGCCAGCGTCTGGCCGGGTTCTGCCACCTTCACCTTGGCGGTGGTGCAGGCGGAATCGCGGACGATGCGGTGCGCTTGTTGTGGGCCGACGGCCGGGACGGTGACGTTGACCGGGATGCGGTCGCGCAGCGTCGAGGGAAAGCCCAGGTCTGCTGCTTCCCGCGCCGCCTGCCACCAGGGACGGATCTCGTCACCCGAGTAGTCGAGGAAGGGGCTGAACTCGCCCCAGCCGGCATCGCCCTGCCAGACGACCCCCTCCCGCACGGTGATGCCGCGAAATCGAGTGCGCAGGGGGATCTGGAAGACGTGCGTGGGCATGGGTCAAGCCTAGTCTCTGCCCTCGACCGTCCCGGGATGGGCGAGCCTCAGAGCCTGGCCTGCCACTTGCCTGCCCAGACCAGCTCATTGGGCGTGCCCTTGAACTCGCTCTTGCCCTCCAGCTTGTCCAGCACCCCGGTGATGATGTCGGGATTGGAGTTGTAGGCGTTGACGAAGCACTTGACCATGGTCAGGTCGTGCAGGTGGGTGGTGAAGTTGAGGCTCACCGCGAAGGTGGGCACCTCGTGCACATACCAGGGGATCTCGTTGCTCATGGCGGCGCTCCACTGGATGCGGTAGTTGTTCTGGGCGCCGTAGCCGATCACCTCGGCGATGAACAGCACCGCGTCGGTCTCGGCCTTGTACTTCTCGATCGAGCCCTTGACTCGGCTGCCGCCCTCCTGCACCGAGACCTCGTAGCCGCGGGCGGTGAGTTCGTCGACGAACATCTCGACGGTCCTGTCATTGCCCGAGTAGATGCCACCCTTCTCGCCGGCGACGTGGTAGAGCTTGATCCGCCGGTGCTGCTCGGGGTTGAGCGGCAGCTCGTCGAGGGTGTTCTTGACCAGGGTGATGCCCTTGTCGGCGGCGTCCTTGCGCATCGCCAGGTGTTCCTCGCAGCCGACGACCTCGAGCTCGCTGGCCTGCTTGGTCAGGGTGCCGTCGGCCTTCTTGTCGTGCAGGCGACGCTTGGCCTTGAGGCCCAGGATGCGGCGCAGGGCGTCGGTCATCCGCTCCTCGGTGATGACGCCATTGCGGTAGCCGTCGAGCATGTAGCCGAAGTCCTCGTCGATCTGGTTGAAGAAGAGGAACATGTCGCAGCCGGCGGCGATCGCGCGGGGCACGTAGTCCTTGCGCTGCATGGCGGCGGTCATGCCGAGCATGTGGCTGGCGTCGGTGATGAGCATGCCGTTGAAGCCGAGCTGCTCCTTGAGCAGGCCGGTGGCCAGTTCGGGCGCCAGGGTGGCGGGAAGGATGTCGGCGTCCTGCAGGCCGGGGACCAGCTTCTTCTGGTAGGCGGGCAGCGCGATGTGGCCGGCCATGAACATCTCCACGCCGTTGTCGATGTGGTGGCGGTAGACCTTGCCGAAGCTGTCGTCCCATTCCTCGACGGAGAGCTCGTTGACGCCGAGCACCAGGTGCTGGTCGCGCTCCTCGGTGCCGTCGCCGGGGAAGTGCTTGATGCAGATGTTGACGTCGCTCTCGCGCATGCCGTCGATGTAGGCCTGGGTGTAGGTGATGACGTCGTCGGCAGTGGTGCCGTAGGCGCGGGTGTTGACGATGGTGTTGCGCCAGTTGAACAGGATGTCGACGCAGGGGTCGAAGTTGGTGTTGACGCCCAGGGCGCTCTCCTCGCGGCCCGAGACGTAGCCGGCATTGCGGGCGACCTGCGGGTCGCGGCTGGCCTCGCACTGGGCGCCGGAGGCGATGTAGGTGCCGTCATTGCAGGCGCCGTTGCCGCCCGAGTCGCAGTTGGCGGCCACCATCAGCGGGATCTTCGAGTCGGTCTGCAGCTGGTTGATCAGCTGCTGCACCTGCTCGGAGGTGCCGCCCTGGTAGCGGGCGCCGCCGATGTGGTACTGCTCGAGGATCTGCTTGTTGGTCAGCTGGTTGCCGCTGTAGGCGTCCTCGCCGAAGAAGAAGAGGGTCGTGAAGAGCTGGCCGACCTTCTCCTCGTCGGTCATCTCGGCAATGGTCTGCTCGACCCAGGCGATCTGGCCCTCGTCGAGGGTGTAGGGGCTGGCGGTGAGGTCTACGAGCTTGGGCATCTGGGGCTCCTGGATGGTGGTGGTTGGGGCTGGTCCGGGCTGCTGGTCAGGCCCGGACGACCGGCTTGCTGACGGTGCGGTTGCCCGACAGGGTCGGCCACGGGACCTCGGCGGGCAGGTAGGTCTCGAACTCGGTGATCAGGGCCTGCTGGTAGTCGCCGGCATAGCTGCCGTCGAGGAACTTCGGCAGGGCCTCGGCGACGAAGCGGTGCCAGGACTGCTTCTCGGCACCCGGGTTGATCGGGTAGTAGAGGCAGCCGGCCGTGGCGGCGGCGTCACGGTCGCCGGGGGCGTCGCCGATGAGCAGGATCTTGTCGTCGTCGTACTTGCCCTTGGCGGCGAACTGGACGTGCTGGGCCTTGCCGCCCATCTCCTGCCCGGCGATCACCTTCATGTACTGGGCCAGGCCGTGTTCGCTCCACTCCTTCTCCAGCGCGTGCAGCGGGGTGGCGGAGACGGTCATCTGGTCCACGCCGGCGGCGTCCATCGCCTGCATGGCCTCGCGGACGCCGGGGAAGGGCCCGCAGCCGTGCACCATGTCGTTGATGGTGGCGTTGACGCCATTGCCCCAGGCGATGCAGCGGTCGATCGTGGCCGAGGGGTGCTCTGCGGCATAGGCGGCGATGCCCTTGTCGGACAGGGGATGACCGGAGTCGATGAAGTCACTGAGCTCCGGGTACTCGGGGATGACGACCCCGCGTTCGGCGACCTCGGTGCGGTCGCGCAGCAGGTCGAGCAGCTGGCGCAGGGCCAGCCAGCGGTTGAGCCCGCGCGTGACCGAGCCGAGGTTGACGAACAGGGCAGTCTCGCGCGCGAGGGTCGAGACGGGCTGCAGGTCGAAGTACTTGATGTAGCAGGGGGTGAAGCACTCGGTGTGCTTGATGTCCATGGCATCCATCGCGCACCCGTCCGAGTCGATGCCGACGAAGAAGTCCTTCGTGGGCTGGAAGTCGACGAGCACCTGGGCTGCCGGGGGGATCTGCGTCATTGCCGCTCCTTGGGTCTGCTTTCCTCCAGACTTCCCCAGGGCGCGCCAACTGGGGACTGTTTGCCAAGGGTTGCCGATCCGGGCGCACTACGGCGACCTGCGCTGCCGCCATGGACCCCGCCGCTGGATTCCTGCACACATGGGGTTAGGGTGGTCCACAGATTCACGGGAGCCCCGCCGGGGCTGAGAGGGCATCGATGCCGACCGTCGAACCTGATGCGGTTAGCACCGCCGAAGGGAGAACTGATGCAGTTGCATGTCAACGGCCAGACCACCGAGCTTCCCGATGGAGCCACGGTGTCGATGCTGGTCACCCACCACACCGGCCGGGAGCTCACGCCCCAGGGCCAGGCCGCCGACGGCAGGCCGCTGGCGCTGGCCGTGGCCCTGGACGGCGAGATCGTGCCGCGCATCCGCTGGGCCGAGCACACACTCGCCCAGGGAGCGCGGGTCGAGGTCGTCACGGCGGTGCACGGTGGCTGAGGAGTCCCGGCACGCACGCCACCTGGTGCTCGACGGTTTCGGCGCGGAGGGCCAGGAGCTCATCGCGGCTGGGCGGGTGATGGTGCTCGGCGCCGGCGGCCTCGGCTCGCCCGTGATCACCTACCTGGCGGCCACCGGTGTGGGCCGGCTCACGATCATCGACGACGACCTGGTCTCGCTGAGCAACCTGCAGCGCCAGGTGATCCACACCACCGCCGACCTGGGCCGGCCGAAGGCCGAGTCGGCCGCCGAGCGCGCGCTGGCGATCAATTCCGAGGTCGAGGCCGTGCAGGTGGTCACGCGCCTGGACCAGGCCAGCGCCCTGGAGCTGGTGCGTGGCCATGACGTGGTGGTGGATGCCACCGACAACTTCGTCACCCGCACGGTGCTGGCGCGGGCCTGCCAGGAGGCCCGGGTGCCGGAGGTCTATGGGGCGGTGATGGCCTGGCAGGGCCAGGTCACGGTGCTCGAACCGGGCCGGCAGCTGGAGGAGATCTTCGGCGAGCTGCCCGAGCAGGCACCCACCGGCGCCGAGGTGGGGATCCTGGCCACCCTGCCCGGCGTGATCGGCACCGTGATGGCGGCCGAGACCATCAAGCTGCTGCTGGGCGAGCCCCAGACGCTGTGCGGCCGGCTGCAGACCTATGACGCCCGCACGGCGCAGTGGCAGACCTTCCGACTGCCCGCGCTGGCACCCGAGGACCGGGCACACGAAGACCCGAGCGACGAAGGAGACCAGCCATGAGCATGGTCCAGGACACGCCGCTGGTCCTGGGAGGGCACGAGTTCACCTCGCGCTTCATCCTGGGTTCCGGCAAGTACAGCCTCGACCTGGTGAAGGCGGCGGTGGAGAATGCCGGCGCCCAGATCGTCACCCTGGCGCTGCGACGGGCCAATGCCCAGTCGGCCAATGTGCTGGACCACCTGCCCGAGGGCGTCACGGTGCTGCCCAACACGTCGGGCGCCCACACTGCCGAGCAGGCCGTGCAGATCGCCCGGCTGGCGCGTGAGATGGGCCTGGGCGACCTGGTGAAGATCGAGGTCATCACCGACAACCGCCACCTGCTGCCCGACAACCACGAGACGCTGAAAGCGGTGGAAGCCCTTGCCGCACTGGACTTCGTGCCGTTGCCCTATATGTACCCCGACGTCGTCGTGGCACGCCAGATGGCCGAGGCGGGGGCGGCGGCGATCATGCCGCTGGGCTCGCCGATCGGCTCCAACCGGGGGCTGGTGACCCGCGAGTTCGTGGAGCTCATCATCGACGCGGTGGACCTTCCGGTGATCGTGGATGCGGGCCTCGGCCGGCCGTCCGAGGCGGCGCTGGCCATGGAGCTGGGGTGTGCGGCGGTGATGGCGAACACCGCGATCGCCACCGCCGGGGACGTGCCGGCCATGGCCCGGGCCTTCGGGCAGGCCATCGAGGCCGGCCGTCTGGCACACCTGGCCGGGCTGGGCCGGGTCGTCACCGACCATGCGGTGGCCTCCTCCCCGCTGACCGGCTTCCTGGACGACGATCCCGACCGCAAGGAGGCCTGATGGCCCGCCCCGGAGTGCTGGACCACTTCAGCGGGCAGGAGCAGTCCGACGGCAGCCGCCGCCGCCAGGTGCTCGCGGCGCGGGAACGTGCGTCTTTCGACGCCGTGACGGACCAGGACGTCGCCCGGGTGCTCGCCAAGGGCGAGGTGGACGAGGCCGACATCGCCGTCCTGCTCTCCCCCGCCGCCGGCCGGCACCTGGAGGCGCTGGCCCGTCGTGCCCGGCAGCTCACCCGCGAGCGCTTCGGCAACTCGGTCCACCTGTTCAGCCCGCTCTACGTGGCCAACCACTGCGCCAATGCCTGCACCTACTGCGGTTTCACCGCCACCGCCAGGATCCAGCGGGCACGGCTGGACGGCGAATCGCTGGACGCGGAGTTCCGCGCCCTGGCCGAGGAGGGCATCGAGGAGGTGCTGATCCTCACCGGGGAGTCGCCGAAGTTCTCGCCGGTCGACTACGTGGCGCACTGCGTCGAGCGCGCCTCCCACTTCTTCGCCACCGTCGGCATCGAGGTGCAGCCGATGAACACCGACGACTACCGGCGCATCCACCGGGCCGGGGCTGAGCACGTCTGCGTCTACCAGGAGACCTACGACCTGGACCGCTACGAGCAGGTGCACCTGGGCGCGCGCAAACGCAGCTTCGCCTACCGCTTCGACTCCCAGGAGAGGGCGCTGCTGGCCGGCATGCGCGGGGTCGCCTTCGGGGCCCTGCTGGGCCTGGCCGATCCGCGACGTGACGCCCTGGCGACGCTGGTGCATGCCCGCAGCATCCAGCGCGACTTCCCGCATGCCGAGATCATGCTGTCCTGCCCGCGGATCCGCCCCACCGGCACCGACACCGAGGCAGCCAGCGATCCGGTCGACGAACGCCTGCTGCTGCAGATCCTGTGCGCCTACCGGCTGGCGATGCCGCAGGCCTCCATCACCGTCTCCACCCGGGAGCGCCCCGGTTTCCGCGATGCGGTGGCGGGGCTGGTGGCCACCAAGCTGTCCGCCTCGGTCTCGCCCGGTGTGGGGCACCACGTCGAGGAGGCGCCCACCGGCGACGAGCAGTTCGAGATCAGCGACGAGCGCAGCCTGGCCGAGGTCGTCTCGATGTTGCGGGCCACTGGGCTGCAGCCGGTGCTCAATGACAACATCCGGCTGGCGCCGGCCGGAGGCTGAGCGCTCCCGGCGCCGGGGGGCCAGCAGCCTGGCGCCTGGATCAGGCGCCGATGACGCAACCCCCGAAGAGGCCGACGGCGCACAGCAGCTCGGCCAGGCCCACCTGCTTGAGCACGCCGATCAGCGGCCGGCCGGTGGCGCCGGAGAGCACCACCCTGGTCGCGGGCGCCAGCAGCACCAGCATCGCCAGCCCCAGCAGCGCCCACCAGGTGCTCAGCGCCGCGGTCACGACGACCAGGGCGGCGGCGAGCACGGTGAGCAGGGCGAAGAAGCGGCGCGTGCCCTGGTGTCCCAGGCGGGTCGCCAGGGTGCGCTTGCCCACCTCGCGGTCGCCGTCGATGTCGCGCAGGTTGTTGGCCACCAGGATCTGGCAGGCGACGATCCCGATGGCGACGGAGGCGGCCAGGCTGCTGGCCGGGACCCGGTCGAGCTGCACATAGGTGGTGCCGCAGACGGCGACAAGGCCGAAGAAGATGAAGACGAAGACCTCGCCCAGCCCGGCATAGCCATAGGGGTGGTCACCGCCGGTGTAGAACCAGGCGGCCAGGATCGAGGCGGCGCCCACCAGGGTGATCCACCAGTGGCCAGTCATGGCCACCAGCAACAGTCCCAGGACGGCGGCGATGCCGAAACAGGTGAAGGCGGCCGTCTTCACCTGGGCGGGGCGGGCAGCACCCGAACCTACCAGCCGCATCGGGCCGACGCGGTCCTCGTCGGTGCCGCGGATGCCGTCGGAGTAGTCATTGGCGAAGTTGACGCCGATCTGCAGGGCCAGCGCGACGAGGAAGGCGAGCAGGGCGTGCCAGGGTCGGAAGCCGTGCTCGAACCAGGCGATCGCCGATCCGGCCAGCACCGGGGAGAGCGCCGCCACGAGGGTGCGCGGACGCGCCCCCTCGATCCATTCACCAAGTGTTGCCACGTCAACCCTTCTGAGCATCCAGGCTGCCGAGCAGCGCCTGCCGGTCGATCTTGCCAGAGCTGGTGCGTGGCAGCACGTCGCGACGCTCCAGGCGACGCGGGAGCGCCTCGCGGCCGAGGTGCCCAGCCAGCTCGCGCTGCCACCAGTCGAGCCCGTGGCTGCTGGTGGTGACCAGCACGATCCGCACCCCCCACTGGAGGTCGGGCACGGCGAGGACCACGCCGGAGCCTGGCTCCACCTGGTCGACGGCGCGCTGCACCGCCGCGAGGTCGACGTTGACTCCCCCGCTGACCACCACGTCGTCCAGGCGGCCCAGCACCCGCAGGCGTCCGCCGAGCCACTCACCCCGGTCCTGGGTGAGCACGGTGCGCCCGTGCAGGGTCGAGGCGGTCAGTTCCGGCTGCAGCCGGTAGCCGCTGAAGGCCATCTCGCCGGTGAGCGTGATGCGTCCCTCGTCCAGCCCCACCTCGACACCGGGCAGCGGCTCGCCGTCCCAGACGCAGCCGCCGCAGGTCTCACTCATGCCATAGGTGGTGACCAGGTTCAGTCCGCGGCCCCGGCCCTCGGCGAGCAGGTCGTCGTCCACAGCCGCCCCGCCGAGCAGGATCACGTCGAAACGGGTCAGCGTGGCCAGCACCTCGGGCCGCTCCATCGCGCGGAAGAGCTGGGTGGGCACGATCGAGATGGCATTGGCACCGGGCGCCAGGGCGAGGTCGGCCAGATCGCTGGAGGCCAAGCGCACCGTGCGTCCGGCCACGTGCGCGCGGACCAGCACCATCAGCCCGGCGACATAGCCGGTGGGCAGCACGCAGGTCCAGCTCATCGGGCCCAGGCGCTGCTGCGAGGCCTCGGCGGAGGCCAGCAGGGCCCGCCGGGAGAGCACGACTCCCTTCGGGACGCCGGAGGAGCCGCTGGTGGCGACGATGACGGCCGTGTCGGGTTCTGCCACCGGCAGTTCGGGGCGCAGCATCGCCAGGGTGTGCTGGTCGTTGGGTGCCGCCGGCGCCAGCACGATGCGCCCGGCCAGCGCGTCGGGAAGCAGGGTGGGCAGGTCCTCAGGGGTGCACAGGCGCATCGTCACCTGCCCGACGCTATCGCGCGCCCCCGACAGCGCGGGCCGGGCACGAGGCCTAGGCTTGGAGGTCGGGAAGATCCCGCCCCACCCGTCCCAGACCAGACCAGGAACAGTGAGCCACCGGTGTCCAGCACCCTGCCCGCCAGCCGACCCGCATCGCGCACCTTCGAATCGCTCGGCAATCCGAACTACCGCACGTGGTTCATCGGTGGGCTGGTGAGCAACATCGGCGGCTGGATGGCACGCACCGCGCAGGCCTGGCTGGTGCTGGTGGTGCTCACCGACGGCAATGCCCGCGCCCTCGGATACCAGACGGCGGCAGTCTTCCTGCCCGGCCTGCTGCTCAGCCCCGTCGCCGGCACCGTCGCCGACCGCTTCGGCAAGCGCCACATCCTGCTGGCCACCTGCAGCCTGGGCCTGGCCAGTGCGTTGGTGCTGTCCACGCTGACCATCACCGGCCGGGTCGAGCTGTGGCACGTCTTCGCCCTGTCCCTGGTGGACGGGTTGGCGATGGCCTTCGACAACCCGGCCCGGCAGGCCTTCGTCAGCGAGATCGTCGAGACCTCCAAGCTGCCCAATGCCATCAGCCTGAACTCGGCCAGCTTCAATGCCGCGCGCCTGCTGGGGCCGGGCATCGGCGGCGCCCTGATCGCGGCGGTGGGCACGGGCTGGGTGATCGGCGCCAATGTGGTGGCCTTCGCCGTGATGATCACCGCCCTGCTGATGATGCGCACCGAGCTGCTCCGCCCGGCCGTGCCCACCAAGGGCAAGGGCGGAGGTTTCATCGCCGGGCTGCGCTATGTGCGACGCCGCCCCGACCTGCTGGCCCTGCTCACCGTCGGGCTGGCCGTGGGAGGGCTCGGCTTCAACTACGGCATCTCGAATGCGGTGATGGCCACCCAGGCCTTCGCCCGGGGTGCCGGCGACTACGGCATCATCGGCTCCTCGATGGGCATCGGTGCCCTCGCCGCGGCCCTGTGGTCGGCCCGGCGCGGCAGCCCACGGCTGCGCCACGTGCTGCTGGGCATGGCCGGCTACACCGTGTTCAACCTCGCCAGTGCCCTGAGCCCCAGCTTCTGGCTCTTCGTCGCGCTGCAGGTTCCGGTGGGCTTCTTCACCATCACCGCCCTGGTGACCGGCAACTCGCTGCTCCAGACCGCCACCGCACCGCAGATGCGCGGCCGCGTCATGGCGCTGTGGGGGCTGTCGATCATGGGCGTGGCGCCGCTGGTCTCCCCGGTGGTCGGCTGGGTGGGCGACGCCTTCGGGCCGCGCTGGACGATCGGCTGGGGCGTGGTCTTCGTGGGCGTCATCTTCTGCGCGCTGACCGCCACGATCATGGTGAACGACCGCATCCGGGTTCGGCTCGACTGGCATCGTCGCGCCCCGTGGCTGCGCATCGAGCGGCTGCTCACGCAGGACATCGGCGAGGTGCGCCGCTGAGGCGGCTGCCCAGCCGTGGTCCTGGGTGACGTCGAAGTGGTGCGGGCAGCTGTCTCGGAGCTCGGTGGCAAGCTACGAACAGCGTTCCCGGGGCGACGACGCAATCAGTACCGCGGCGACAAGGTCATCGCGATGGGCATGGATGTGGACGTGCGCTGCAGGTAGTTCTGCAGCCATGTCCCGTTGGTACTCATAGCGGAAGAGTGGGTCACCGCTCGCGCGCAGGCCCGCGAACAGCTTGATGCTCGACTCATCAACGGTGAGCTAGCGCCCTGCCGCGTCGACGATGCACCTGTACGTGACGTGGAGGCTCAGCAATTCTCGCGAACCGACAGTCAGTGGAAGCGGTTCCTCCGATGTCACGGAGAACTTGTTTCCGAGGCTGCTTGCCTTGAACGGCGTGGGCTCACCACGAAATGCACTCACGAGGTCCGACAGTGACTTCGCGAAAGCCTTCGCAGCACGCTCAAGGGGTGGGCCTTCGTCCCTCACGGCTCGAGGAGCCAGGTGAGTTCTTCGGCCCGCCGTCGGGCTGCTTCCTGCTCGTCAGTCAGCAGCCCGGCACATGACAAGAGCCTTGCCTGCTCCAGATCGCACCCCAGAGTGCGCTTGAGTTCAGCCAGTTCGGCGCGCGCCTTCTTGGGGGTCAGGACGTCAAGGATGGCAGATCCCATGTCGGACTCTTCTCACCGCGTGTGTTCAATCGCGCCATGCGAGAACCGTAGATGCTGCCACTGACAACAACCATGAGTCATCGGTCGACAAATCGGCGTGGGTGACAGCGGACGACACCGCGAAGGTCTTTGGGGGGAGCACAGTTCCACGGGAGCGCCGATGCCGGGCAATTGGCTCTGCGTGGCTCTGGGCCGGGTGGCGATGCCTTGATCAGAGCGTCACCCGCCGCGCGCGATCTGGCCGAGCAGGCATCGCTGTCGGACGGCGGTGCTTTGATGGAGGCATGAAGAAGCTCCTCAACTCCCCCGACGACGTGGTCGCCGAGGCGCTCCTGGGAATGGCCAGTGCACACCCCGCGCGGTGGCGCGTCGACCACGAGGCACGGATCGTGGTGCGCGCCGGTGCGCCCCGGCCGGGCAAGGTGGGCCTGGTCTCCGGCGGCGGCAGCGGCCACGAACCCCTTCACACCGGCTATGTGGGCCGCGGCATGCTGGATGCGGCCTGCGTCGGTGAGGTCTTCACCTCGCCAGTGCCCGACCAGGTACTGGCCGCAGCCCGGGCCGTCGACTCCGGAGCGGGCGTGCTGTTCATCGTGAAGAACTACACCGGTGATGTCATGAACTTCGAGATGGGCGCGGAGATGGCCCGCGACGAGGGCATCGAGGTCGAGATGGTGGTGGTCGACGACGACGTCGCGGTGCGCGACTCGCTCTACACCGCCGGACGGCGCGGCGTCGCCCTGACCGTCCTGCTGGAGAAGGTGGTGGGGGCCGCCGCCGAGCAGGGAACCGGGCTGGCAGAGCTCACCGAGCTGGCGCGTCGGGTGAACTCCCGCGGCCGCTCGATGGGCCTGGCCCTGACCAGTTGCACGGTGCCCGCCGTGGGACGGCCCACCTTCGAACTGGCCGCCGACCAGATGGAACTGGGCATCGGCATCCACGGCGAGCCGGGCCGCGAACGCCTCCCGGCGGCCAGCGCCAAGGAGGTGGCCCGGATGCTGGCCGAGCCCGTGCTGGATGACCTCAAACCGTCAGGGCCGGTGATCTGCCTGCTCAACGGGATGGGCGCCACACCGCTGCTGGAGCTGTACGTGGTGCAGCACGAAGTGGAGAAGGAACTGGCCGCGCGCGGGGTGTCCGTGGCGCGTCGACTGGTGGGCAACCACGTCACGTCACTGGACATGGCCGGTTGTTCGCTCACACTGTTGGAGGCGGACGACCAGCTGCTCACGTTGTGGGACGCGCCGGTCGACACGCCCGGACTGGGATGGGGTGGATGACGTGGAAAAGCAACAGGCCATGGACTGGATGGGTGCCTTCGCACGCTTGGTGGGCGAGCACGCCGTCCGGCTGACCGAGCTCGACCGGCAGATCGGTGACGCCGACCACGGCTCCAACATGGACCGTGGCATGAAGGCGGTGCTGGCACTCGACGCCGCGTCGCAGCCCGATGCGGTCGACTACCTCAAGAAGGCCGGCATGACCCTGGTGGGCACCGTCGGCGGCGCCGCCGGCCCCCTCTACGGAACCTTCCTGCTCCGCTTCGCCTCAGCCCTGCCCGCCGGCGACCGGGCCGACTCCCCCGCCGAGCTGGCCGCCGCCTGGCGCGGTGGCCTGGACGGTGTGGTCTCGCGCGGCAAGTCGGGTCTGGGCGACAAGACGATGGTCGACGTGCTGCAACCGGCCGTGGAAGCGATGGAGGCAGGCCACGAGGACGTCGCCTCCTGCCTGCAGGCAGGTCTGGAGGCTGCCCGGGAAGGGCTGGAGTCGACCAGGGCGATGGTGGCGCGCAAGGGACGCGCCTCCTACCTGGGCGAGCGCAGCGCCGGACACCTTGACCCGGGTGCCGCGAGCGCCGTCCTGCTGCTGGAGGCGGCCCTGGCCGCCCAGAACTGAACCACGAGGACTCGGGGGTGTCGTCGTGACAGCAGTCGTGGTCGTCTCGCACAGCCGCACCCTGGCCCGGGCGGCGGTGGAGCTGGCCGAGCAGATGGTGCCAGTGGAGCAGCGGGTGCCGGTGCGGGTGGCGGCCGGCCTGGACGGGAGCGATCCGGGCGTCCCCGATGCGAGCGAAGGCGGTGCGGGCGCGCCCGAGCTGGGCACCGACGCCACCGCCGTGGCGGCCTGCTTGGAGGAGCTGCAGGACCAGGATGCGATCCTGGTGCTCACCGACCTGGGCAGTGCCCTGCTCTCGGCCGAGATGGCGCTGGACTTCGTCGACCCGGACTTGGCTGCCCGGGTGCGGATCAGCCCGGCGCCCCTGGTGGAAGGCCTGGTGGCCGCGCTGGTCACCGCCTCCAGCGGCGCCGACATCGACGAGGTCGACCGCCAGGCACGAGGCGCGCTACAGGCAAAGACCGCCCAGCTGGGCCAGGAGGAGTCCGCACCGGCCCCGCAGCCGCCGCCCCAACCCGCAGCCGGCAGTGCGCGCGCGGAAGCTGGCGAGCAGGCCTTTGAACTGGAACTGCTGGTGCGCAATCCGCACGGCCTGCACGCCCGGCCCTGCGCCGCGATCGTCGCCGCGGTAGCCGGTCTGGATGCCACCGTACTGGTGCGCCGCGAGGGCAGCCCCGCGGAGGCCGGCGTCGATGCCCGCAGCGTCATGTCGCTGCAAGCCTTGGCCGTACGCCGGGGCGAACTGCTGCTGGCCTCCATCACCGGGCCGCAGGCCTCGGCGGCTCGC
Source organism: Luteococcus sp. (assembly GCF_043424415.1). Lineage (NCBI taxonomy): Bacteria > Bacillati > Actinomycetota > Actinomycetes > Propionibacteriales > Propionibacteriaceae > Luteococcus > Luteococcus sp. The sequence continues at coordinate 13,366 of NZ_JBHWOO010000181.1, forward strand.
ACGGCGCTGGGGACGCTGGCCGCCAATGACTTCGGGGAACAGCTCGCCCGGCCCGGTCCGCACACCCTGGCCGAGCCCGAGTCCCCCGTGCACGAGCTGTCCCTGGCACCAGCCTTGCCACCGGCCGAGCCCACGGCCGACCAGCAACCGCGCCTGGAGACCGCCCTGGCCGCCGCCGACGGCTTCCTGGAGGGTCTTGCCGCGAAGGTGCCCGACGGCGGCGTCACCCGTGCGGTGCTGTGGGCGATCCGCACGATGCTGCACGACCCGATGCTGGAACAGGGCTTCGCCCGGCGCATCGGTGAGGGGCAGGACGCGGCCGTCGCCGTGCACCAGACCATGACCGAGACGATCGCCGTCTTCGAGCAGATGGCCAATCCCTACCTGCGCGAGCGCGCCACCGACCTGCGTAGCCTGGAACGCCTGGTACTCAGGGCCCTGGCCTCCGACCTGGACCTGTCGCTCGACGAGGTGCCGTCCGGACATGTGCTGCTGCTCGACGAGCTGGATGCCGTCACCGCCGCGCAGCTGGACCCGACCGGCGTTCCGATGGTTCTGGTGCGCCGTGAATCGACCCACGGCCATGGTCTGCTGGTCGCCCGTGACCGCGGGATCGACGTGCACTTCCTGGCGGGGTCACAGCCGGAAGGCCAGCTAGGCTTGCACGCATGACTGACGCGACTCGTGCTGCCTGGGGCTGGGGACTGGCCACCATCCACTCCTCCGGGCAGGTCCTGGACACCTGGTTCCCCTCCCCGGAGTTCGGCACCCCCGCCGACGATGCCAAGGCTCCCGCCCAGATGGTCTCGGCCCAGACCGAGGACCCCAATCGTGACGTGCGGGTGAGCCTGGTGAAGGTGGCCATCGACCTGGACGCCGCCCCGGCCGACGTGAGTGACGCCTACCTGCGCCTGCACCTGCTCAGCCACCGCCTGGTCAAGCCCCACGGGCTCAACCTGGACGGCATCTTCGGCGTGCTGCCCAATGTGGTGTGGACCGCCGCCGGCCCGTGCGCCGTCGAGGACTTCGAGTCGGTTCGCCTGCGCCTACGCAATGTGCGCGGCACCACCGTCGTCTTCGGCATCGACAAGTTCCCGCGCATGGTCGACTACGTGCTGCCCTCGGGCGTGCGCATCGGCGACGCCGACCGGGTACGCCTGGGCGCCCACCTGGCCGAGGGCACCACCGTCATGCACGAAGGATTCGTGAACTTCAATGCCGGCACGCTCGGCCACTCGATGGTGGAGGGACGCATCTCGGCCGGTGTCACCGTCGGCGACGGCACCGACATCGGCGGCGGCGCCTCGATCATGGGCACGCTGTCGGGTGGCGGCAAGGAGGTCATCTCCATCGGGGAGGGCTGCCTGCTGGGCGCCGAGGCCGGCGTCGGCATCTCCTTGGGCAACAACTGCGTGGTGGAGGCCGGGCTCTACGTCACCTCCGGCACCAAGGTGCAGCTGCCCGACGGCCAGGTGGTCAAGGCCACCGAGCTGAGCGGCAGCGACGACATCCTGTTCATCCGCGACTCCCAGTCCGGCGCCGTGCTGGCCAAGCCGCGTGCCGGCCACAAGATCGCGCTGAACTCGGACCTGCACAAAAACTGACGCGTGGCCCGGCACTCGAGGCAGCGCGCCCCCCAGCGGCGCAGCCGACGGCTCTACCCGCTGCTGGTGCTGCTGGCGCTCGTCGTGGCCTTGCTGGTCTTCTTCGCCTGGGCGATCAACCAGATCGGTAACCGCGAGCCCAGCGTCGTGCCCGCCGCGCAGCAGTGCGCGGTGCGGGTGGGAAACGTCGGCGACCAGCTGACCCTGGAGCAGTCGGGCAGTGCCGCGATCATCGCCGCCGAGGCGCTGCACCGCGAGTTGCCGCCGCGCGCCGTCTCGATTGCCCTGGCCACGGCGATGCAGGAGTCCGACCTGCGCAACATCGACTACGGAGACCGCGACTCGGTCGGGCTCTTCCAGCAGCGCCCCAGCCAGGGCTGGGGCAGCGTCGAGCAGATCATGGACCCGTGGTACTCGACCGGAAAGTTCTACGACCACCTGGTGCAGGTCGACGGCTGGGAGTCGGGCGACATCAATGACGTCGCGCAGAAGGTGCAGCGCTCCGGCGTTCCCGACGGCTACCGCAAGCACGTCGAGCGCGCCCGAGCCTGGGGCTCGGCCCTGACCGGCCACTCCCCCGCCGCGGTGCGCTGCATCGACCGCGGCAAGGCCAGCCCGCAGGCCGGCGACACCGTCGAGCTGCTGCAGCGCGCCCTCGGCTCGACGGTGCAGGTGACGCCCGCCCAGGCCATGGTCACCATCACCTCCAACGACGAGACCTCGCTGTGGGCGGCCACCCAGCTGGCGATGATGACCACCCGCACCAGCGGCGTCACCGCCGTTCAGGTCGGAGCCATGACGTGGACCTCCCAGTCGACACACCTTGGCAGCTGGGAGGGCACCGCCACCCCGAAGCCCACGAAGGCGGTCCTCACGCTGCGCGCGTGAACACCGCCCCGGCGATGATGACCGGTCAGTGACGATCAGTCGGTGAGCCGCTGCGCGGCCGCAGCGATCCGCTCGTCGGTGGCCGTCAGTGCGATGCGGACGTGCCGGGTGCTCTCGGTGCCGTAGAAGTCACCGGGGGCGGCCAGGATGCCGCGTTCTGCGAGCCAGTCGACGGTGGCGCGGCAGTCCTCGCCGCGCGTCGCCCACAGATACAGCGAACCCTCGGAGTGGTCGATGGTGAAACCGGCCTGTTCCAGCGCCGGGCGCAGCAGGGCGCGCCGGGCCAGGTAACGCTCCCGCTGCTCCTCCACGTGTGCGTGGTCGTCCAGGGCGGCCGCCATGGCCTCCTGCACCGGGCCGGGAAGCATCATGCCACCGTGCTTGCGCAGCTCCAGCAGCTCCATGCACAGGACCTCGTCGCCGGCGATGAAACCGCCGCGGTAACCGGCCATGTTGGAGCGCTTGCTCAGCGACTGCACCGACAGCAGCCCCGTGACGTCGCCGTCGCAGACCTGGGCGTCCAGCACGCTGAAGGGCTCCGCATCCCAGGCGAACTCGCCGTAGCACTCGTCGCTGGCCAGCACCGCACCACTCTGGCGGGCGAAGGAGACCCAGGCGCGCAGCTCCTGTTTGGACAGGATCGCGCCGTGCGGGTTGGCCGGGGAGTTGATCCACACCAGGGCCGGCGTGCCCTCGACCTGTGAGGGGTCGTCGCAGCGCTGGATCCTGGCACCGACGATCGCGGCACCCACCTCATAGGTCGGGTAGGCCGTGCTGGGGATCACCACCAGGTCGTCCGGCCCCAGGCCCAGCTGGGTGGGCAGCCAGGCGACAAGCTCCTTGGTGCCCACCACGGGCAGCACATTGCGCTCCGTCAGGCCCGTGGCTCCCCAGCGTCGTTCCAGGTAGCCCAGGATCGACGCGCGCAGGGCCGGTGTGCCCCAGACCGTCGGGTAGCCGGCCCAGCGGCCGGCCGCGGCCACCAGCGCGTCGGCGGCGACGGCAGGGGTCGGGTCGACGGGCGTGCCGACGCTCAGGTCGCAGATGCCGTCCGGATGGGCCTGGGCCCTCGCCTTCGCACCTGCCAGGGAGTCCCACGGAAAATCGGGCAGGCGCGACGCCAGCGGCGCACGCCTGCCCGATCCGGCAGTGCTGGTGCTCATTCGCCCTGGGGCGGGAGCGCGGAGACCACGGGGTGGTCCTTGTCGATGACGCCCATGCGGGAAGCGCCGCCGGGCGAGCCGATGCCGTCGAAGAAGTCGACGTTCACATCGTAGTACTGCTTGAACTCGGCCGGGACGTCATCCTCGTAGAAGATGGCCTCCACCGGGCAGACCGGCTCGCAGGCGCCGCAGTCGACGCACTCCTCGGGGTGGATGTAGAGCATGCGGTTGCCCTCGTAGATGCAGTCGACGGGGCATTCCTCGACGCACGCACGGTCCTTGACGTCCACACAGGGCTGCGCAATGACGTAGGTCACTGGGGTCTCCTCAAAACTGGGCTTCTGGGCCGGCAGAACAGATCCACCGGCATCGCCACTCTACAACGCCACACGCCAGGTCGGACCATCCGTCCGGGGGCAGTCTCAGTCGCAGATGATCTTGTCGGTGGGCTGGTAGGTCCAGCGGTACGGCTCGCGCTTGACCACCTGGCCGCCCTTGTGGAACAGCCGCGAGTAGTTCACCGTGAAGCCGGGCGCAGCCGCCTGGTCGTGGCACTTCTCGCCGGAGCGGTGGATGGTGCGGCCAGTGGTGAAGTTGGACTTCGACAGCTCGCTGGAGGTCACCTTGTCGTAGACCCTCTTGCCCCACACCCGCACCGTGATCGAGCCCTTGTTGCCGGGGCTCGACGGGTTCACCCAGGCCTGCATCAGCGCGCCGTAGGGGCTGTTGTTCTTGAACTTCACGTCGATGCTGCCGTAGTAGAGCGTCGCCTCACGCCCGGCCGGGTAGCGGTCGAAGTACATGGTGTGGGGCTGGTGCTCGACGTGCTCCAGGCCGCTGAAGAACAGGGCGTTGAAGGCGGTGGTGCCGGCCTGCGAGATGCCGCCGGCATTCTCCTTGACCAGGTGGTCGCCGGTGATCACCCACCCGTCGACGAAGCCCGAGCCGGCGGTGCGCGGACCGATCGCCTCGTTGACGCTGAAGGTCTCCCCCGGCGCGAAGTAGGAGTTGGAGATGCGCCGTGCGGCCACCGACAGGTTGGTGTTGCGGTAGTCGGCATGCGGGAAGTAGGTGGTGAACTCGCCGATCACCTCGCTGACCGGGGCCTTCTTCGCCTTCTCGGTGGTGATCTCGGGCTGCTGGGTGACCACCGGGACGGTGACGGTGCGGGCGGCGCCCTGCGCCACCAGCGCGGGGGCCACGACCTCGTCGAAGGCCTTGCGCTCGATGCCCTTGCCGGGCTTGCCGGGCACCAGGGCGGGCTTGCCGTCCTTGAGCTCCCACCGGGCGTCGACCGGCTCCTGCATGCCGGCCTCCTTCGCCTTGCGCTGCGCTGCCTTGAAGAGCTTGTCCATGTCGGTGGTGGCGACGAAGCCGCCGTCCTTGGTGCTGATCTTCGTCAGCTCCCCGATGCCAGGCCCGGTGAGCTCCACCGTCTGCTTGTCGAGCTTGACCTTCACGGGGGCGTTGACGCGCGGCTTGAGCTGGCTGTCGACGAAGGTGGTGAGCTCCTTGGTGGTGAGCTCTGGCTCGGTACTGGTGATCGGTGCCTCCACCCGGCTGCTGGTCATCCAGGCGTCGTCGAGCTTCTTGGCCGCGGCCTTCTGGTCCAGGCTCTGGCCAACGACGGCCTCGGTGGGGGTGATCTTCTCGCGCGTCATGGTGACCTTGGCGTCGACCGGCTTCACCTCGAAGGCAGGCGCGGCCTTGGCGACGGCCGCCTGCAGCTTGTCGGAGTCCTTGTCGACGACGATGTCCATCTCGCCGCCGCCGCGCAGCACGTTGATGATGTGGCGCGGATTCAGCGACTTGCCGGCACCGGCCTGCTCGACGGTGGCGGCGTAGTCGACGCTCATGCCGGCCTGGGCCGGCGTGATCTTCACCGACTTGTCCTTCGTGGCCAGGGCGATGGGGGCCTCGGCGCGGGGACCGATGGACTCCTTCAGCCGCGTGATGGCGGTGGCCTCGTCGACCCCGCCCAGGGCGACTCCTTCGACGCTGGCGTGGCGGGGCAGCTCGTCACCGGCCATCGCATAGCCCGCGGCATAGGCGCCGCCGGTCAGCAAGGCCAGCGTGCCCAGGCCCGCGAGTGCGATGCGCCGTCCCTTCCCGCGGCCCCGGGTGGGCTCGTCGGGTGTGCGGATGCTGCTGGCGGAGTCGGTGGAAGTCACAGATGGGTCCCCTGACCACAAGGGGCGCGTCCTGCTCGCGCCACGGTGGCACCCATTCTAGGCTGTTGGCCAGGTGTCCAGTCAGTTTCTTCTCACCGGACCTGTCGCCATGGCCGCGCCACGGCGGCCCAGCTCGTCCAGGGCATCGGCAAGCACCCGACGCACCGTGGGCTCCTGGCAGGACTCGACGGCCTCCCGCGCCACAGCGAGGGTCTGGGCATCCGCCACCGTCCACGGGATCCCGGCCTTGACGCACTGCGCCAGCCCCCAGCCGGTGCGCAGCCGTGCGGTCGCCTCGATGCCACGCCACCAACCGCGGGCCAGCTCGCGCGTCAGCTCCTCGGTGGATGGGTCGACCGAGTGCTCCGGCGCGAACAGGCCAGCTGCGTCGGCCTGCACCTGGCTGGCCGGGGCGTCGCTGGTGAGCACCCGCTGCAGCACCTCACGCCGCGAGCTGGCATCGGGCCGGGCGGCGCGGGCCGTGCGGGCTGCGCGCTGCCCCGCCGAGGACGGGTCACGCTCCAGTTCGGCCTCGACGACCTCCTCCGGCTGCCCCAGCGCCACCATGCGTCGCACCACGGTCCACCGGTCGTCCGGGCCGAGCGGACGGGGATGCTCCTGTGGGTGCTTGCCATCCGCTTCCCCGAGCAGGCCGCGTAGCTCCTCGGGCTCGTCGCTGGCCGAGGCCAGAATCCGGCGCAGGCCCAGGGCGCGGTCGCTGCCTGCCTCGGTCGCGCGGAGCAGTTCGCGGGCGACTGCGGCGACCCGCGCACGGCGACCGGCACGCTCGGCCGGCGGCGACCACTGGTTGGCCCAGTCCAGGGCCCGCGAGAGCTCGGCCACCAGCAACCGGTCCGAGCGCTCGTGGGTGGCGGCGCGCAGCATCATCTCCAGGGCAGCCATCGGGTCGCACTCTGCCGAGCGCACCTGGTCGACCAGGGACTGCAGCAGCATCGACCGGGCCGACGCCGGCTCCAGGGCCGCCATCGGAGCATCGGTGAGCCTGCCGTCGACCACCAGGGGCCTGAGCCGCGCCCAGCACAGGTCGTCGGGGTCCAGCAGGACCAGCTGGCCGGCGCCGGCCACCAGCCGCGTGGTCGTCCGCTCGGCCTTCACGGTGAGCTGCTGGCTGTCGAGCAGGCGCCCGTCCTCGTCGTGCACTGCCACCCGCAGCCGATGCGGACGCGGCCTCGCTGCTTGCCGGCAGACCTCGACCCGTCCGTCGAGCACCACGGCCTGCAGACGGTCCTGGCCGGTGGTGCCCAGCCAGGCCTCCAGCCACTCGTCCAGGTCCTCGACGCCCTGCGCGCGCCAGCAGTCCACCAGGTCGGCCATCGTCGCGGTGGCGAAGGCGTGCCGGCGGATGTGCTCGCGAAGCCCATCCCAGAAGGCGTCCGCCCCCATCCAGGCGAGCAGCTGGCGCAGCACCGCCGCACCCTTGGCGTAGCTGATGCCGTCGAAACTGGCCAGGGCTGCGGCGGCGTCGTCGGCACCATTGCCCGCCACGGGGTGAGTGCTGGGACCCTGGTCGGCGGCACTGCCCCACGGCTTGCGGTCCAGGCCGAAACCGAGCCACAGGTCCTCCAACCCGACCCGCGCGCCAATCTCGTGGCCGAGGAATTCGGCGAAGGACTCGTTGAGCCACAGGTCGTCCCACCAGTGCGGCGTCACCAGGTCGCCGAACCACTGGTGAGCCAACTCGTGCGCGATCGTCGAGGCACGGCCCGCCCGCTGCTGGGCGGTGGCCTGACCCCGGTGCAGGAACTGCTCGCGCAGCAGCACACAGCCCGGATCCTCCATCGCGCCGGCATTGAAGTCGGGCACGAAGACCTGCAGGTAGTCCCCAAAGGGGTAGTCGACGCCGAAGAGCTCCCGGTAGGCGGGCAGCAGCCGCCCGGTGAGTGCGAACAGCTCCTCGGCATCGCGACGCAGCTCGCCCTCGAGTTCCCGGCGCGCGAGCAGTCCCAGCTCCGGCGCCGTCTGGCCGGGCTGGCCCTCGGGTGCGCGGCGCAGCTCGACCCAGGGGCCGGCGACGACCGTGGCAAGGTAGGTGGAGATGGGCGCGGTGCGCTCGGTCTGCCAGCTGCCGTCGGTCAGGCGGGTGGCCGGGCTGTTGCCGCGCACGATCCACTCCTCGGGGGCCTCGACCACCAGCCGCAGGCGCATCTTGAGGTCGGGCTGGTCGAAGCAGCAGAACCAGCGCGGGGCCGCGTCCAGGAAGCTCATCGCGTACAGGTAGGTCTCGCCCTGGGCGTCGATGTGGCGGTGCAGCCCCTCCCCGTCCCCACTGAAGGCCATCCTGGCCTCCACCTCCAGCACGTTGTGGGCCTGCAGCCCCGGCAGGAGGAGGCGCCCGTCGACCCACTGCGGCTCCAGCTGGGTTCCGTTGAGGCGCAGCCGGAGGAGCTCTTCGCAGCGCAGGTCGGCGACGGTCTCGGCGCCGGGGCGGGTGCAATCGAAGCTGATCCTGGTGGTGCTGGTGAAGGTGGACTGGCGTGCGGCCTCGCGCAGGTCCAGGTGGACGTCGACCTCGGCGACCAAGAGCAGCCCGGAACGTTCCTGGGCCTGCTCGTGGCGAAGACTGCTGTGATGGCTCATGCCGGGCAGGCTATCCGGCAGACTTGCCCCATGAGCAAGAACGAGATCGACGCCGCCGAGCTGGCCGAGCGTCACGCCGCCATTGCCGCCGCCTTCACCAAGAAGGTCGCGGCCGTCACCGACTGGGACGTCCCCTCCCCCGTCGCCGAGTGGACCGCCCGCGACGTGGTGCGCCACCTGGTGGACTGGTCGCGCAGCATGTTGGGCCAGGCCGAGGGCATCACCTTCGGTGAGATTCCCTCGGTCGACGAGGACCCGCTGGCCTGCTGGCAGCGCCACACCGAACAGATGCAGCTGCTGCTCGAGCATCCCGAGATCGAGAGGGTGGCGCTGCCCTCGGGGCCCTTCAGCAAGACCACCTTCCAGGAGGCCGTGGACCAGTACTACGTGCCCGATGTCTTCATGCACACCTGGGACCTGGCCAAGGCGACCGGGCAGGAGCCGGGGCTGGACCAGGCACAGTGCTTCGCCATGTACCGCGGCATGAAGGGCGACGAGCAGCGGCTGCGTGCCTCGGGCCAGTTCGGCCAGCAGCAGCCGGTGGCCGAGGACGCCTCCAGCGAGGAGAAGCTGATGGCCTTCATCGGGCGCGACCCCTACTGGGCGCCGCCGGTCGACGGACAGGACGCCACCGGCCGCTGACCAGAACTGGCGGCTCAGCCCTGGAGGGCCAACGCGAAGGGCAGCACGCCACTCGCGCCGGCCTCCAGCAGCGCCACCGAGGCGACCGTCATGGTCCAGCGGGAGTCCACCAGGTCGTCGACCAGCAGCACCGGGCCGTCCAGCGCGGCGAGCTGCTGCGCCATGGCGGGCGGCACGGCGATGCGGCCCCAGACCCCGGCCAGCCGGAAGGCGGAGTTGCCGCCGGCCTGGCCGGTGGGGCCCCCGTCGACCAGCTGCAGCGGGCCCAGGTCGGTCATCCGGCCCAGCCCCGCCAGGCCGCTGGCCAGCGAGCCGACCAGCTGCGGGCGGGTGCGTGAGGGAATTGAGGCCACGGCCACCGGGCGCTGCTGCCAGTCCCACTCGCGCAGCACCGGGATGCAGGCGCGCAGCACGTCATCGGGCACCGGGGCGTCCGACTCGGCCAGCAGGGCGCGCAGCCGCTGCCCCATCCCCAGGTCGGTCAGGCGGGCCAGCACCCGTCCGTTCTCGGGCCTGGCCTTCAGTTTTCCCTTCAGCGGCACGCCGAGACGGACCATGCCGGTAGGCCACATGCCGCGCGGCTCCAGCAGCACGCCCGAGCGGTGCAGGGCCTTCCCGGCTGCCTGCGCGGCCTCCAGCGGAATGCTCGGGTCGTACCAGGGCCCCGCGCACACGTCGCAGCGACCGCAGGCATGCGAATCGGGATCGTCCAGGGCCGCGGTAAGGAAGGCCATCCGGCAGGCCCCGCCCCCGTCGGGCCCGTCTCCGGCCCCGCCCTTGGGTTGCAAGGAGACGTAGTCGAGCATCAGCTGCTGTTCGCGGCGACGGGCCTCCGCCACCCGGCCGTAGCGCTGGACGTCGTAGTGCCAGGGCTGGCCGGTGGCCGTCCAGCCACCCTTGACCCGCTGCACCGCGCCGTCGACGTCGAGCACCTTCAGCAGCAGCTCAAGCCGGGTGCGTCGCACGTCCACCAGGGTCTCTAGCGCCGCCGTGGACAGCGCCTTCGGGGACTCCTGCAGGGCCTGGATGACGCGGTTGGCCTGCTCCTGGTCGGGCATCGAGGCCGTCGCGAAGTAGTGCCAGATCTCCCGGTCCGCCGTAGTGGGCAGCAGCAGCACGTCGGCATTGACCGCGCCTCGCCCGGCGCGTCCGACGTGCTGGTAGTAGGCCACCGGCGAACTGGGGGCACCCAAGTGGATGACGAAGCCCAGGTCCGGCTTGTCGAAGCCCATCCCCAGCGCGCTGGTGGCCACCAACGCCTTCAGCTCATTGGCCTTGAGTTGGGACTCCAGCTGCTCGCGGTCGGCGGCATCGGTGCGCCCGGTGTAGGCCTTCGCGGCGAAACCGGCCTCGTCCAGGGCCCGCGCCACGTCCTCGGCGGCCGAGACAGTGAGGGTGTAGATGATGCCCGAGCCGGCGAAGTCGTCCAGGTGGGCGGCCAGCCAGGCCAGCTGTGCCTCTGCGTCGGGCAGCTGCAGCACGCCCAGCCGCAGCGAGTCGCGGGCCAGGGCGCCGCGGATGGTGAAGACCTGGTGGCCGCCGGCGCCGAGCTGCTCCGCGACATCGGCCACCACCCGCTCGTTGGCGGTCGCGGTGGTGGCGAGCACGGGCGTGTCGGAGGGCAGCTCCAGCAGCAGGTCCTTGATCCGGCGGTAGTCGGGGCGGAAGTCGTGGCCCCAGTCCGAGATGCAGTGCGCCTCGTCGACCACCAGCAGTCCGCAGGTGGCCGCCAGACGAGGAAGCTGCTCGGCCCGGAAGGAGGGGTTGTTGAGCCGTTCGGGGCTCACCAGCAGCACGTCCACCTCGTCGCGGGCCAGGGCATCGGCCACCTCGCCCCAGTCGGTGGCATTGGCCGAGTTCATGGTGACGGCCCGCACCCCGGCCCGCCCGGCAGCCGCGATCTGGTCGCGCATCAGCGCCAGCAGCGGGCTGACGATCACCGTCGGGCCGGCCCCCTGGGCGCGTCGTAGCCGGGTGGCGACGAAGTAGACCGCGGACTTGCCCCAGCCGGTGCGCTGCACCACCAGGGCGCGCTGGCGCTGCTCCACCAGCGCCAGGACGGCTTCGAGCTGTCCCTCGTGGAAGACGGCATCGTCACGGCCGACCAGCTGGCGCAGCACCCCGAGCGCCTGCTCGGTGATGTCGGCACCCGGCAGCTGTTCCGGCTCACGCTGCGTCCGGCCCGGCGGCACGGACGCACCGCTCCCAGGACCTCGCACTCCCTCGTGCGCCCGGGCCGGCGCCGCAGAGTCCAGGTCGGCCGGCGGCAACCAGTCATCGTCCGGCGGCAGCTCCCACTCGTCGACGGGGGGCTCGTCGGGCAGCGGCGGCAGGTTCTGGCTCATGGCTCCACCGTAGGTGCCACCACCGACACTTTCACCAGAGTTCCCTCATCCCGACAGAGA
>NZ_JBHWOO010000182.1:0-4979 GCF_043424415.1 Luteococcus sp.
CTACTACGGCCGGCGCCAGCGGGCCGATGAGGTCCTCGCCCACGCGGCGGAGATCTTCGGCCAGATGGGGGCCGGGGTCATGGTTGACCGGTGTGCCGCCGAGCGGCGGGTCGGCGGCGTGGGCCCGGCCAACCGCATCAACCCGCACGGCTTCACACCCCAGGAGGAACAGATCGCGGCACTGGTGGCCGAGGGCGGTACCAATCGTGCGGTGGCCCGGGAGCTGTCGTTGTCGACGAAGACCGTCGAATATCATCTGCCCCGCATCTACCGGAAGCTGGGGGTGACAACGCGACAGGCCCTGCGCGAGGGTCTCGCGCAGTGCTGACGGTGACGCACGGGGGCGTCGATAAGCCGGTTCTACCGGTGGTACACGGGGCGGGTCAGGGCGAACAGCAGGGCGCCGAGCAGGCCGACGGCCGCGTAGGCGAAGAACCCCCACGGGTGCGCCATGCCGAGACTGATGAGCAGGCCACCGAGCATGGGGCCGGAGATCGCACCGAGGCGGCCGATGCCGGCGGAGAAACCCATCGCGGTGGCGCGCATATTGGACGGGTGGTTCTCACCCACGAAGGCGTAGACGAGGTTCTGCGAGGAGAACACGAACACGCCCGTGATGAACACGACCACGTACAGACCGAGCAGCGGCAGCTTGATCGCCATCAGCGCCAGGAACACCGCGGAGGCGACGAACCACACCAGGCCGGTCCTGCGCGGCGAGTGGGTGTCGGAGACCTTGCCGGCGATGATGAGGCCGACAACCGCGCCGACGTTGAGCACCAGCAGGAAGCCCAGGGAGTTGCCCAGGTCGTAGTCCGCGGCGCGCATGATCTGCGGCAGCCAGGTGTTGAGGCCGTAGACCAGCAGCAGGCCCATGAAGGACGCGCCCCACACCGCCAGGGAGTTGCGGCGGTACGTCGGGGTGAGCAGGGATGCCAGGGAGCTGCGCTGCTTCTCGGACTGCGCGGCTTCGGCGGTGTCACGGTCCAGTTCGTCGGACAGCTCCATGCCGTAGCGTCCGGCGATCTCCTCGGCCTCCGCGACGTGCCCCTTGGCCAGGAGGTACTGCGGGGACTCGGGCAGCAGGAAGTACATGACCGGGGCGAGGATGAGGCCCGGGACGGCACCGACGATGAACAACGAGTGCCAGCCGAAGGGTTCGATCATGATGATGGCCAGCAGGGCGGTGAGGACCGCACCGACGTGGTACCCGGTCATGACGGTGGTGGTCGAGGAGCCCGCCTTGGCGCGGCCGCGGAACTCGGTGACCGTGGAGATCGCGGTGGGCAGGCAGCCGCCGAGGCCGACGCCGGCGAAGAAACGCAGGAGCATGAGCAGCCACACGGAGCCCGCGAAGCCCATGGCCAGGGTGAGCAGGGAGAAGGCTAGGACGGCGACGATCATCACCCAGCGGCGTCCGAGTTTGTCGGTCAGCGTGCCGATCGCCAGAGCACCGATGGTCATGCCGACGAGGCCGGCCGTGACGATCTGGGTGCCCTCGGCGGCGGTGACCTGCCAGGCGGGGTCCTCGATCATGGAGGGCAGGACGGCGCCGATGACCACCATGTCGAAGCCGTCGAGGAGCACGGCGATCCACAGGAGGATGGTGACGGTGAGGGTGGAGCGGGAGGCGGTGCCGCCGGCCCGGGCGGCGCTGGCGGTGGGGGTGGGCGTGGACATCTACACCTCGAACTGCGGCAGATCGAGGCCGACGTACTGCTGCGCCAGGTAGGTGCGGCCAGCCTCGGTGGACAGGACGGAGCGCAGTTCGGCGCGGGACCGCTGGGTCTCGAAGTGGGAGTCCCCGGGGACCGTGTGGAGCATCGAGGACATCCAGTAGGAGAAGTGCTGGGCCTTCCACACGCGCGGGACGGCGAGCGCGGAGTACCGGTCGAGCAGGTCCGTGTTGTTCTTCTTGATCGCCCGGGCGAGCCCGGGGGCCAGGGCGGCGACGTCGGCGAGGTTGAGCCCTTGGCACCGGTCGGCGGCACGGTGTGGGCGGCGTCGCCGGCGAGGAAGAGACGGCCGCGCTGCATGGGGTCGGTGACGGCGGAGCGGAAGCGGAGGACGGCCTTGTCGAAGATCTCGCCCTCGGACACGCGCAGGTCATCGGTGGACACGCGCTTGTGCAACTCGGACCAGATACGCTCGTCGTCCCACATGTCGGTGGTGTCGTCCGGGTTGCACTGCAGGTAGTAGCGCTGGACGGAGGGCGAGCGGGTGGAGATGAGCGCGAACCCGTCGGGCGAGTTGGCGTAGATCAGTTCCTTCTGGGTCTGCGGGGCGTTGACCAGGATGCCGAACCAGGCGTAGGGGTATTCGTGCTTGGCGCGCACGGCGCCGGGCAGTTCGGTGACGAGTTTCCGGTTCGGGGAGCTGGAGCCGTCGCCGGCCATGACGTAGTCGGCGGTCAGGGTCTGCTGCTCGCCGCCGTCGGTGGTGTAGGTGATGGTGACCTGATCGTCGTCGTAGCCGGTGACGTCGGTGACCTCGGTGTTGAAGAGGATGGGCTGGTCGGCGGCCAGGCGGGCGGCGATGAAGTCCTTGAGGTACTCGTGCTGCGGGTAAACGGCCATGTGATGGCCGGTCAGGCCCTTGAGATCGATCTACGTGCGGTTGCCGTCGATGGCGAGTTCGATGGCGTCGTCGATGTCGGCCTCGCGTTCCATGCGCTCACCGACGCCGGTCTCCTGCATCATGCGCAGGGTGCCCTGTTCGAGGACGCCGGCGCGGACGGTCTCCTCGACGGCCTCGCGGGAGCGGGACTCGAACACGACGGTCTCGATGCCGTAGTTGTGGTGGAGCAGGTGGGCCAGGGTGAGTCCGGCGGGGCCGGCTCCGATGATAGCGACGGGGGTGTGGGACATCTACTTGTCTCCTTCGAGGTCGGTCACGGCCTGCTGGAGAAGCTTGAATCCGTGGTTGGAGTTGGGGACGCCGGCATAGACGGCGGTGTGGAGGAGGACTTCGCCGATGAGGTCGGCGCTGACGCCCGCGCGCAGGGCGGCGCGGATGTGCATGTCCAGTTCGCCGTTGTTGCCCACGGCGGTGAGGATGGCGATGGTGAGCAGGCGGCGCTGCGTGTGGTCGAGCCCGCCACGTTCCCACACGTCCCCCCAGGCGGTGCGGGTGATGAAGTCCTGGAACATCGCCGTCACCGGCGTCTGCTTCTCGACGGCCGCGTCCACGTGCGCTTCGCCAAGCACCGCGCGGCGGTTGCGCATCCCCGTCTCATGGGCCGCGTCGCGGCCCTGCTGGTACATGTCACTCATGGTGGTCTCCGTCGAGGATGAGGTCGGTGATGTCGCCGGCGTGACCGGTGTCGGTTCCGGTGACGCGGGCGGCCATGGCGTCGGTGTGCACACGCAGCCCGTCGAGGCTGGTGTGGATGCGGCTGACGGCGGAGGCGGTGGCGGCGAACAGGTCACGCAGGGTCTGCCACTCGGCGTGCCAGCTGCCGGTGCCGCGCTGCCAGCGGCAGTCGAGGGTGTCCAGCAGGGTTGCAGCCAGGCCGGGGGTGCGACGGGCGTAGCCGTCGCAGGCGACGGCCGCGGCGGGGTTGGCCTTGTGGGGCATCGACGAGCTGCCGCCGGGGGTGGCCTCGGCGAGTTCAGCGATCTCGGTCGCCGAGTACGCGACGATGTCGCCGGCGATCTTGCGCACGGCCCCGGCCAGCTGGGCGGCGGCGAGGCCGACGGTGACCAGGGGCAGGCGGTTGGTGTGCCACACCAGGGGCCGGTCGGCCAGACCGAGGTCGGCGGCCAGCCGGTCGTGGATGGTGATGCCGTCGGGGTGGGTGGCCACGAGGTTGCCGGTGGCGCCGGCGTACTGGACGGGCAGGGCTGCGGCGGCGTCGTGCAGCCGGGTGGCGGCGTCGCGGACACCCCCGAGCCAGCCGGCCGCGATGACGCCGAAGGTGGTCGGCAGGGCCTGCTGACCGAGGGTGCGCCCCATGATCGGGGTGTCCCGGTGGTCGCGGGCCAGGGCCTCGAGCAACGCGATGACACCGTCGATGTCCATGGCGTCGACCGCTCGGCGGATGCACAGGACCAGGGCGGTGTCGACGGCGTCCTGGCTGGTTGCGCCGACGTGGACGCCCTCGGTGTCGATCTCCTTGACCATCGGGATCACCGGGTTGCCGCCGGCGGCGGAGTCCTCGGCGATGGCCACCAGGTCATAGTCGTAGGCGGCGACCGCCGCGCGGGCGGCGTCCGCCACGTCCGGGAGGAGGTGGCCGGTGGCTGCGGCGGCGTCGACAAGCGCGGACTCGAACTCGACGATCGCGTCGAGGAAGGCGCGGTCGGAGAGGTGCACATGCGCGTCCGTGTCGCCGCCGGCGAGGTCGGAGTAGAGGGTGCGGGCGAGGTCAGACACGGAAGAACGGCGTCTCCTTCTCCGGATCCTCGTGCTGGACCACGATGGTCATCCGGTGACCACCGTCGGTCGGCTCGGCGATGAGCAGGTCGCGGCGGGCGGCGTCGACGAGCTGGAGGACCGGGTCGGCGCTGTTGTCGTTTCCGGGGAAGTACAGGCGGGTGTACAGGCGCTCGAGCATGCCGCGGGCGAAGACGCCGACCTTGAGGTGCGGGGCCTCCCCGTCGGCGGCGACGGGCAGCTGGGTGGTGAAGGTGACCGAGCCGGTCTCATCCACCATGCCCCGGCCCAGGCCGCGGAAGCCGTCGACGGTCTCGGTGTTGTAGGTGCCGTCGGGGCGGGTCTGCCAGATCTCGATCATCGCGTCGGCGATGGGACCCCCCTTGCCGTCGATGACGGTGAAGGTGACCTGCTCGCCCTCGTCGGAGATCTTCTCCGAGCCCTCGAGTGTGAGGCCGATGTGGACGTAGGGGCCGACGGTCTGGGAGGGGGTGAGGCCGAAGCCGGCCTCGTCCTGGTCGCGGATGTCGGAGACCTCGTAGCGGAACTCGCCGGTTTTCTGGGTGTCGATCATGTCGGTTCCTTTACTCGAAGGGGGTGGCGTC
>NZ_JBHWOO010000183.1:0-3941 GCF_043424415.1 Luteococcus sp.
GGGCTGTTCCCCGACTGCGCCATGCTCTACCACCTCTCCCGGGCCGGTGCCGTCGGCACGCATCTCGCGCTCACCAGCAGCAACTTCACCGGCGGCGACGCCATCCAGCTCGGCATTGCGGACGAGTCGGCCGACGGCGAACTCCCCGCTCCCCTGTTCGACGGCTCCAACGCCTGGATCGAGGAGTGCTACCAGGGCGACGACGTGTGCGAGATCGCCAAGGCGCTCGAGAACCACCCCGACGAGGCGGCCCGTCAGGCCGGGGCCGACCTGCGCGCCCGCTCCCCCTACGCCGTCCACGTCGCGTTCCGGGCGCTCAACCGCGCCAAGGACCTCTCCCTCAGCGAGGTGCTGTATCAGGACCTCCGCCTGTCCGAGTCGCTGATCCCGGTGGACTTCGTCGAGGGCGTGCGCGCGCTGCTGGTGGACAAGGACAACAATCCGCAGTGGAAGCACGCCTCCCTGGAGGACGTGCCGGCCGACGACGTGGACGCCGCGTTCTCCTACCGCTCGGGCTGGAACGCCTGACGCAGGCAAACTTGGCCTCCGGGATTAGGATGGGCCGAGCCCCTCTACTCTCCAGGAAGTTGCATGTCCGAGATTCATGACGTCATCATCGTCGGCTCCGGCCCGGCCGGTTACACCGCCGCGATCTACGCCGCCCGCGCCAACCTCAGGCCCGTCATCTTCGAGGGTGCCTTCGAGTCCGGCGGCGCGCTGATGAACACCACCGAGGTGGAGAACTACCCCGGTTTCCCGGAGGGCATCCAGGGCCCCGACCTCATGATGGAGATGCGTAAGCAGGCCGAGAGGTTCGGCGCCACGCTCATCACCGACGACGTCACCGCCCTCGACCTCACCGGTGAGGTGAAGATCGTCAAGGATTCGGAGGACACCGAGTACCGAGCCCGCACCGTCATCCTCGCGATGGGTTCCGGGTACCGGAAGCTGGGCCTCCCCGACGAGGAGCGCCTCTCCGGCCGTGGCGTGTCCTACTGCGCCACCTGCGACGGTGCCTTCTTCCGCGACAAGCCCATCGCCGTCATCGGTGGCGGCGACTCCGCGATGGAGGAGGCCACGTTCCTGTCGCGCTTCGGCTCGAAGGTGGTCATCGTGCACCGCCGCGACGAGCTGCGCGCGTCGAAGATCATGGCCGAGCGCGCCATGAAGGACCCGAAGATCGAGTTCGCCTGGAACTCCGCGGTCTCCGCCATCAACGGCGCCACCAGCGTCGAGTCGATCACGCTGACCGACACCATCACCGGCGAGACCCGCGACGTCGAGATCAACGGCCTGTTCGTCGCCATCGGCCACGACCCGCGTTCCGAGCTGGTCAAAGACGAGGTGCACCTGGACGCCGAGGGTTACGTGCTCGTCGACGGTCGCTCGACGGCCACCAACCTGCCCGGCGTCTTCGCGTGCGGAGACCTGGTGGACCACACCTACCGTCAGGCGATCACCGCCGCCGGCAGCGGCTGCTCCGCAGCTCTCGACGCCGAGCGTTACCTCGCCTCGCTCGACGACTGAGTCCGTTCCGCTCCCGCCCCGACTAGACTCGACAGGTCCGACCCAGAAAGAGGCAACTCATGACAGTCACCGACGTAACCGAAAAGACGTTCGTCGACGAGGTGTTGATGGCCGATGGCCTCGTCATCGTCGACTACTGGGCAGACTGGTGCTCCCCCTGCAAGCAGATGTCGCCCATCATCGACGAACTCGCAGCCGAGTACACGGACGTGAAGTTCGTGAAGGTCGACACCAACGCCAACCCGAACCTGGCCGCCGAGCAGGGCGTGCTGAGCCTGCCCACGCTGCAGTTCTTCGCCCATCGCCGCCGAATCAGTCTCGTGATCCGGGCGGATCTCGTGATACATCCGCACCGCCCGAGCCTTCAACTCAGCAGGGTACCTCTTCGATGTGTTTCCTGGCATGACTCCCATCCTTCCAAGGAACGGAGTCTCCGGACTTGCCGGGGCGGTTCAGGACTCGGCTCGCAGGGTGGCGAGTTGCTGTTCTTGGCTGCGTCGGTCTTGGTTGAGGCGTTCCAGCCGCGCGTCGATTCGGTTGATTGAGGCGGTGAGTGCGGTTGCGAGGGCGCTGTCGGTTGGTGCGCGGCGTAGGTCGAGGCGGAGTTCGCGGCGGTGGGTTCTGGTTTCGGTGATGGCGCCGGCGAGGGTGTCGAGGCGGTCGCGTTGGTGGTGGATGAGTTCACGCAGTTCGTTGTCGCTGTGGTGGCCTTCGGCGCGCTGGGTCCAGGACGGGGCCTTTGCGCCGTTGCGTAGTTCGGCGGGCTGTGGGGCGTGGAGGGCGGCTTCACGCAGTACTTGGCGGGTCTCTTCGCGCCGTTGGTCGGCGGTGCCCAGCGCCTTCTGCAGCGCTTCTGGGGCCATTTCGCGTAGGGGCCGGTGTTGGGTGCTGTAGCGGTGGTCTTCGGCGAGGTTGAGGTGCTTGTTGATGCGCCAGATGATCAGGCCTGTGGGGTCGGCGGTGTGGTCTGGGAGTTCGGCCGCAGCGATGCCCAGGATGCGGTCACAGGAGAAGCCGGCATCCTCGGCCTTGGCGATGGTGGCGAAGAGACGGTCTCGTGTGTCGCTGCCGAGCAGTTGCGCGGCCAGGTGCGGGTGTTGGGTGCGAATGATGGTGTGGTAGCGGTGTTGGTCGGCTCGTTGGGGTGTGACACTTCTCGTGGACAGTCGTTACCAGGAAGGAACGACGAGACGAGATGTCATCGATACGCAGGAAGTACACCCCGGAGTTCAAGGCTGACGCGGTCCAGCTCGTGGTGGTCGCGCAGCGGCCGATCGCGCAGGTCGCGCGGGAGTTGGAGATCAATGAGAGCTCGCTGGGCTACTGGGTCAAGATCTACCGGGAACAGCACCCCGACCCGGTGAAGGCCCCGCCGCCGGTGGAGGCGGCCCGGCTGGCCGCGTTGGAGGCCGAGGTGCGCCGGCTGTCGGAAGAGAACGCGTTCCTGAAAAAAGCCGCGGCCTTCTTCGCCAGGACGCAACCGTGACCGACAAGTTCACGCTGATCCACGCGGAGAAGGCCACCCACCCGGTCGGGTTGATGACCCGCCTGCTGCACGTGTCACGCGCCGGTTACTACTCGTGGGTGAAGCGAGGCGACACCCCGAGCCCGGCGGCGACCCGACGGGCGGAGGTGACCGCCGCGGTGATCGACAGCCACACCGCCTCCAACGGCGTCAACGGGCACCGCCGGGTGCGCGCCGATCTGAGCGCCGACGGCGTGCCCGCCTCGGAGGGAATGGTGCGCTCGATCATGCGCCAGGCCGGGATCGCCGGCATCCAGCCCCGGACGAAGAAACGCACCACGATCCCCGCCGGCGACGCCGAACAGCGCCCTGACCTGGTCAAACGCGACTTCACCTCCGACACGCCAGGGACCAAGCTGGTCGGTGACATCACCTACCTGCGCACCGGCGAGGGGTGGCTGTTCCTGGCCACCGTGATCGATCTCCACTCCCGGATGGTGGTCGGCTGGGCAATGGCCGAGCACATGCGCACCGAGCTGATCAGCGCCGCTCTGCGGATGGCCCACACCCACGGACACCTCGCCCCTGGAGCGATCTTCCACTCGGACCGCGGATCTCAGTACACCTCAGCCGATTACGCCGCCGTCGCCAGCCAACTCGGGGTGCGGTTGTCGGTCGGGCGGACCGGATCGTGCCACGACAACGCGGTCGCCGAATCGTGGTTCTCGATGCTGAAGAACGAGATGTACCACCGGCACAGGTTCGCGACCCGAGCCCAAGCCAGGCTCCACGTCATGCAGTACATCGAGGTGTTCTACAACCGACGCCGCCGCCACTCCACCCTCGACTACCAAACCCCAGCCGCGGTCCACGCCGCTGCCCACCAACCTCAGACCGCTGCCGCGGCCTGACCAACAAAACACCTGTCCACGAAACTTGACACAGCCCA